>DYNR01000503.1 GCA_020720945.1 Chthoniobacter flavus
CGTGGTAGCGTTTTGAAACTTTCGGAAAAATGGAAACCAAAAGCCAAACCGTGAATTATCGCCTGATTGCGCAACTGTGCGGGGTCAGCAAGACAACCGTGGGGCGCGTGCTCCAAGGGACGGGGTATGTTTCGGAAGAGAAGCGGGCGCTGATTTTGAAAGCGGCGGACGAATTGGGCTACAAGCCCGACCCGCTTCTCGGGGCGTTGTCGCGCCGGCGCTGGCCCAAAGGGGCGAAGCTAAAGACTGCGACACTGGCTTGGGTGTATAAGGCGAGCAAGCCGGGGGCGATGCTTAACTTGCCTGAATTCAAGGGGTTAAAAGATCGTGCCGGAGAATTGGGCTACGCGGTCGATAGTTTTAATGTCGCGGATTACCCTTCGGAAGCCTCGGTGAGCCGGGTGATCCAGGCGCGGGGAATCCGCGGGGTTGTCATCCAGGCGTTTCGCGAGAACGAGGGATTCGAGTTGCCTCTCGAACAGTTTTACAGCGTTTTTCTCGGTCCGGAAAACGACATGGTTCATGTGCACAATGTCCAGCCGGATTTTTGTTTGGCGATTAAGATCGGGGTGCGTGCGTGCGTCGAAAAGGGATACAAGAAAATCGGTTTTGCGCTGATGAATTACCGGGCGGGTGGGACGAACCGCCCGTTCCGGGCTTATGCGATGTTGGCGCAGGAGGAGTTGACCAAGCGGTTCGGCAAGCAACCGTCGATTTTTTCCTACGAGGTGGCCAAGAGTTACAGCACCGAATTTTTAGATTGGGTGGAAGGAGAAGGGGTGGAAGCGGTTGTGGCGACCAATGTGCAACCGTATTATTGGCTCAAAGATCGGGCGACGATGGCGAGAGTCCCTCTGGTGGATCCGCGGAAAATGCCGCCCGTGGGTTTTTTGTGTTTGTGGAATGTCCAAGAGGTCGGAAGGGTGGCTTGCGTGAATCATCGCCCGCTGGAAATGGGGAGGCAGGCGGCGGATTTGGTCCACCAGCAGTTGCAGCACGGCGAGGTGGGCATCCCGGCGATTCCGCTCCGCCTGTTAATTCCTCCGCTTTATATTGCGGGGGAAAGCCTGCCCGATTACCCGGCTTTGCAGAAACCGTGAGGGGACGAAGCGGGGCAGCGAAGGGAAGAGGAGAGCACGGAAAAG
>DYNR01000021.1 GCA_020720945.1 Chthoniobacter flavus
CAGCCCAATTGATTGCAGAGATTCACAGCAGTTATCTCACTGATTCAGGTTATATCAGGATTGGGAAAAAAGATTGCTTTTTTCCCCGGATTTGAAAAGATCGCAAAACTCTTTCGGAAAAAACCACGCTTTTTCCGCGGAAAACTTTCGGATACCGAAAAAGGAACTTTTGCTGGCGCTGTCGCCAGCCAACAGAATCTCCTCTTTCTTCCGAAATACAACCGGACGACACCTCACAGGTCTCGTTCACTAAAATCATGGCAGACACAGCAGAAGAAAACGAAGCACCAAAAATTTCTAAATCGCAAGCATACGGAGCAGCCCAAATCGACAAGCTCGAAGGGCTGGAAGCCGTGCGCAAACGGCCGGGTATGTATATCGGCTACACCGATGAACGCGGGTTGCACCACTGCGTTTTCGAGGTCTTGGATAACTCGATCGACGAACACCTCGCGGGGTTTTGCTCGCGCATCGATGTGGTTATCCACTCGGACGGGTCGGTGACGATCAAGGATAACGGGCGCGGCATCCCCGTGGAATACCACCCGAAATGGAAAATGCCGACCATCGAACTGGTTCTGACCAACCTCCACGCGGGCGGAAAATTCGGGCAAGGTGCCTACAAGTATTCGGGCGGCCTCCACGGCGTGGGTGCCAAGTGCGTCAACGCCCTCTCCGAATGGTTCAAGGCGGAAGTCCACCGCGACGGCCAAAGCTACCACATGAGCTTCGCCCGCGGAAAAACAGTCCAAAAACTCACCGTCCTCGGCGAACTCAAAAATAAAAACTCGACCGGGACGATCATCAGCTTCCTCCCCGATAGCGAAATTTTTTCGAGCACCGAGTTCGACTTCGACCGCCTGGGCACCCGCCTCCGCGAACTCGCGTTCTTGAACCCCGGCGTGGAAATCGTCCTCTCCGACGAAAGGGACGACGAAACCCACAAGCCCCGCACGGAAACTTTTTACTACAAAAACGGGGTTGCGGAATTTGTCAAACAACTGGGCGAGAACAAGTTGCTCTTGCACCCGAAACCCATCATCCTCCTGGGCAAACGCACCACGACCGTCAAAAGCACGGAGGGCGAAGGCCAGGAAGACGAGGTTTACCTCGATAGCGTCCTCCAATACAACGACAGCTTCTCCGACCAGATCCTCTGCTACACAAACTCGATCCCGAACCCGGACGGCGGCACCCACTCCACGGGCTTCCGCACCGCATTGACCCGTGCGATCAACCAGTATGCAAAGTCGAACACCCTCGTCAAAGACAAGGACCCGAGCATCACGGGCGACGATGTGCGCGAAGGTCTCATCTGCGTCCTGAACCTCAAACACCCGGACCCGAAATTCGAGAGCCAGACAAAAGTCAAACTGGTGAACCCCGATGTCGAAGGTATCGTAAGCTCAATCACTTACGAAGGGGTGATGAACTACTTCGAGGAAAACCCCGCGGTCGCCAAACGCATCGTAGAAAAATCTTTGACCGCAGCCCGCGGTCGGGAAGCCGCGCGCCGCGCCCGTGAAACCGTCCGCAAAAGCGCCCTCATGGGCGGAGGGCTCCCCGGCAAACTCGCAGATTGCTCGGAAAAAGACCCCAGCCTCACGGAGCTTTATATCGTGGAAGGAGACTCCGCGGGTGGCTCTGCCAAACAGGGCCGCGACCGCCGCTACCAGGCCATCCTCCCCATCCGGGGCAAACTCATCAATGTGGAAAAAGCCCGCTTGGACAAGGTGTTGCAAAACACGGAAATCCAAACCATGATCACCGCCATCGGAACCGGCATCGGCGACGGCGACCAAGAAGGTGCTTTCAACCTCGACAAACTCCGCTACCATAAAATCGTCATCATGACCGATGCCGATGTGGACGGCTCCCACATCCGCACCCTCCTGCTGACTTTTTTCTACCGCCAAATGCCGGAACTCGTCCGCCGCGGCCATATCTACATCGCCCAACCCCCGCTCTACCAAATCAAACGAAAAAAACGGGAGGAATATGTCGATGACGACATCCAGCTCAACAGGATTCTGATCGATTTGGGCGCGGAAGAAGTCCGCCTTTCCAACCCGCATAGCGGCAAGGAATTCAATTCTTCCCAGCTCAAAGAAATGCTGGCTCTGCTGGAAAAATTGGAAAAACACAGCCACTCGGTCTCCCGCCAAGGCGGCGACTTCGAAGACTACCTCACCGCCAGAGACCAAAAAACGGGCAAACTTCCCGCCTACATGGTTCTCATCCGCGAGGGAAATAACGAGACAACGGAATACTTCCACGACGAAGACGAAGTGCGCAATTTCGCCATCCGCAACCCCGACCTCTCGCTTTTCGATGACTTGGTTGCCGACGATTCCCAAGAATCTCCCGCCGCCCCTTCGCCCTCCGGGGCAAAACGCTCTCGACGCGCCCGCCTCGTGGAAATCTACGAAGCTCCCGCAATCGAAAAAGTCATCGCCGAACTCAGCCGCAAAGGCCTGACCATCGAACATTACTCGGCGAAAAACGAACCGATTTTCCTCCTGCTAGAAGGCGACGGCGAAAACCAGAAACAGCACAAAATTTTCGCCATCCCGGAAATCTTGGAAAATGTCCGGGAAATCGGCAAACGCGGCGTGCAAGTCACCCGCTTCAAAGGTCTCGGGGAAATGGACGCCAAAGAGCTGTTCGTTACGACCATGGACCCGAACCGCCGCAAAATGCTCCGCGTCCGCCTAGACGAAACCAACGCCTTGGCAGCCGACAAAATGTTTACGATTCTCATGGGGGATGTCGTGGAGCCCCGACGGATTTTTATCGAAGACAACGCGCTGAATGTCCGCTACTTAGATGTCTGATCCGATGTTTGACGCACAACCCAAACCGGCGAAAAAAGCCGGGGGCGCCTCTCGCGCCCCCCTCCCCTTTTCGCCGTCCACCTAATTTTCCTACCCTCTCTTACCGCCCACCGAAATGTATAACGCCAACGAAAAAATAGACCCTGTAGATGTCTCCGAAGAACTCTCGAAATCGTTCCTCGATTACTCGATGTCGGTCATCATCTCCCGCGCTCTGCCCGATGCCCGCGACGGCCTCAAACCTTCCCAAAGGCGCATCCTCTATGCGATGGAAAACTTGTCGCTCTTCCCTGGGCGCAAGTCGATCAAATGCGCAAAAATTTGCGGCGACACGAGCGGTAACTACCACCCGCACGGCGAAGCGGTCATTTACCCGACCCTCGTCCACATGGCCCAGCACTGGGCGATGCGCGAAAAACTCGTGGACGGCAAGGGCAACTTCGGCTCCGTCGAAGGCGACCCCCCCGCCGCCATGCGTTACACCGAAGCCCGCCTCACCCACCTCGGTGCCATCCTCATGGACGACATGGACAAACAAACTGTCGATTTTGTCCCGAACTACGATGAGCGCTTGATGGAACCAACGGTTTTCCCTGCCGCTTTCCCGAACTTGCTGGTCAACGGCGGAACCGGGATCGCCGTCGGCATGGCGACAAATATCGCCCCCCACAACTTGGGCGAAATCATCGATGCCACCTGCGCCCAAATCGATAATCCTTCCATCACGGTGGAAGCCCTCATGCAATTTGTCAAAGGCCCGGACTTCCCGACGGGCTGTATCATCTGCGGCACGGCCGGCATCCGCCAATACCTAGAAACCGGTCGCGGCTCAGTCCGCGTCCGCGGCCGCGTAGGGGTCGAAGAGGTGAAAGGGGGACGCGAACAAATCGTCATTACGGAAATCCCCTACGGCGTCAACCGCGCCACCCTCGTCGCCCGCATCGCGGAACTGGTGAACGAAAAAGTCCTCACCGACATATCGAATGTCAGCGACCAATCGGACGAGCACACCCGCGTCGTCGTGGAACTCAAACGGGATGCCGTCGCCAAAGTCGTCATCAACAACCTCTACAAACACACTTCTCTCGAAAGCTCGTTCGCGAGCAATATGCTGGCGATCGACCACGGCAAGCCAAAGCTCCTCTCCCTCAAAGAGGCCATCGCCTGCTACATCGAGCACCGCCGCGAGGTCATCCTCCGCCGCACCCGCTTCCTCTTGGGTGCCGCCGAAGAACGCGCCGAACGCCTCGAAGGCTACCTCATCGCCTTGGCAAACATGGATGACTTCATCCGCATCATCCGGGAATCCTCGAACCGCGAAGAGGCGAAAGTCAAATTGATGGCTTACGAGTTCTCCCGCAAAACCGTCGAAAAACTCGGCATCCTCATCCGCCACGAAGCCCGCCTGACCAACGGCATCTACCGCTTCAGCGAAAAACAAACGGACGCCATCCTCGAACTCCGCCTCTACCAGCTCACGGGCATGGAAATCGACAAGGTGCGCGGCGAATACAACGCCCTCATCGAGACGATCAAAGACCTCCTCGATATCCTCGCCCGCGAAGTCCGCGTCCTGGACATCATCAAGGCCGAACTCCTCGCCATCCGCCAAAAATACGCGACCCCGCGCCGCACGGACATCGCCCCCGCAGAAGGCGAAATCAACATCGAAGACCTCATCGCAAACGAAGGTTGCATCATCACGATCACGCACGGCGGCTTCATCAAACGGACCGCCGTCAGCTCCTACCGCGCCCAGCGCCGCGGCGGTCGCGGCGTGATTGGAATGACCACCCGCGAGTCCGTCGGCGAAGCCCAAGAAAACGATTTCGTCGAGCACCTCTTCACCGCTTCGACCCACGACTTCTTGATGTTCTTCACCAAACAAGGCCGCGTCTATGTGGAAAAAGTTTACGAAATCCCGGAGATGGGCCGCGCTTCCAAAGGGCGCTCTATCGCGAATTTCTTGAACTTCCAGCCCGGCGAAAAAATCGCTGCCACCATCCGAGTCCAAGCGAAAAAAGGCGCAGGCCCAGACGGCAAAGACGAAACTTGGGACGGAAATTTGCACATCCTTTTCGCTTCCAAAAGCGGCATCGTCAAAAAATCAAACCTCTCGGATTTCTCGAATATCCGCAAAGGCGGGATCATCGCCATCAAGGTGGAGGAAGACGACGAACTCATCGATGCCGCCCTCACGACGGGAAATGATGACATTGTTTTGGTCACGAAGAACGGGCAAAGCATCCGGTTCAACGAAGAAGAACTCCGCGACCAAGGCCGCAACACGGTCGGAGTCTGGGGCATCCGCCCGGAAAAACAGGACTTCGTCGTTGCCGCCGCATTGGCGCAACCCGATACGATGCTGCTAGTTGCAGGCGAAAACGGAATCGGAAAACGGACTTCCTTCGACGACTACCGCACGCAATCCCGCGGCGGCAAAGGCATCATCACCATGAAAACGGGCGACAAAACCGGCTATGTGGTCGGTGCCCTGACCGTCCGCGACAAGGACGAAATCATGCTGATCACGAACAAAGGCAAAATGGTTCGCACCCGCGTTTCGGAAATCCGCGAAACGGGCAGAAACACCATGGGGGTCAAACTCATCAACCTTCCCAATAACGAGAAACTGCAAGCCATCGCCCCGGTCGTGAACGAAGACGAAGAGGAACCCTCCGAGCCTTCCGACAAAACGGAAATTTAATCCTTCGGTTTTAGGCTTTTCGCTCGGATGCATGGTTCGCCTTTCCACCGGATTTTCGTCGTCCTAGGAATCCTGTTGCTTGCCGCTACAGGAATCCTAGCTTGGACGGAACGCGAAAATCCGGGGCAAACGGCGGACCCATCCGAGAAAAATCTGGCACCAAACCAGGCTTCAAACCAGGCACCCAATCCCGCCGCTCCCTCACCCCGCTCTTCCTCGCTCCCGCCCCCGCCACCTCCCCCAGTGACGGGAACGCTGAAGGTCGAAATCGAAGCCCCGATCGCCCCGACCTCTTTCCGCATCTCTTCGCCTTCGGGCATCGTTTTTGAAAAACGGGAACCGGGCCTCGCCTTCTCCCTGCAATCAAAATTTACCTGCCCGCCTTCGGGTTGCGACCTGCAAATCCACGCCCGCTGGGCGGATTACTTGAACGGTCCGCGCGCCCTCCGCGTGAAGTTTTTTTTCGACGGCGAGGAAATCGGGGAACCGGTTTTCTGGGGAGAAAACGATTCGCTGGACGGCTCGTGGAACCTCCCTCCCCAACAACAGAAATCACCCTGAACCCATGCGTCGCCGAACCACCTCACGCACCTCCCGCCACACGACGCGACCCTCCTCGCACCACAGGCACCGCCCGCCGCAGGAAGGGCAACTCCTCCTCCGCGATGTCACGGTCTCTTACAACCGCGTCCCCGCAGTCCACCATGTCAGCTTCCACCTCGACCCGATGAGTTGCGCGGGGTTGATCGGCCCGAACGGCGCAGGAAAAACGACGCTCCTAAAAGCGGTTGGCGGGTTGCTGTCTCTCGAAACGGGCGAAATTTTCTTCGGCGGGTCTTCCCTGAAAATGGGCACCTCCGCCGGAATGCGCGAAACGATCGCCTATGTCCCCCAACGCGAAAGCGTGGATTGGGATTTTCCGATCACCGTCCGCGGGCTCGTGGAAATGGGCCGTTACCCCGCTCTCGGCGCTTTCGGAAAATTTTCGGAACACGACGAGGAAATCGTCCAAGAATCCCTCTCTCTGGTGGACTTGGAGGAATACGCGGAACGCCAAATCAAACAGCTCTCGGGCGGCCAACAACAACGGGCTTTCCTCGCCCGCGCATGGGCGCAACAGTCCCAGATTTACCTCTTGGACGAACCCTTCACGGGCTTGGATACGAACGCGAAAACCGCACTCCGCACCATCATGGAAAAACTCCGCCTCTCGGGAAAAATCCTCATCTGCTCGCACCACGACACCAGCGAAGTCCCCGCCCTCTTTTCCCATGTCCTTTTTCTTAACGGCGAGCTAATCGCCTCGGGCCCAACCTCTTCCGTCTTCACCGAGGAAAATCTCGAAGCCGCTTACTCAACCCCGGTCTTCAGCGGGAAACACTGACACCAACCTCATGGATTTTTTTCTGGAGCCTTTCGACTACGAGTTCATGCGCCGCGCGCTCCTCGCCTGCTTGCTGGTCGGGTTTGTCAACGGCTACTTGGGCACTTTTGTCATACTCCGCCGCTTGTCGCTCATCGCGGATGCTCTCTCCCATTCCCTGTTGCCGGGGATGGCGCTGGCGACAATCCTCTTCGGCCTCACCCCTGGCGGGCTTTTCTTCGGTGGCATCCTCGCCGCCGCCCTCGTCGCCATCGGCGGCACGCTCATCTCTCGCAGTTCCCGTATCAAGGACGAAACCGCCATTGCCGCCCTGTTCATCCTCTCCTTTGCCACCGGGATTATCCTCATCAAATTCAGCACCGTCCGCATCAGTCTCGACCATTTCCTTTTCGGCAATATCTTGGGCGTGACGAACTCGGATTTGTGGATTTCTTTCGCTGTCACCGCCGTCGTCTTGCTGACGCTCGTCGCGCTCGAACGCCCCTTGATCCTTACGCTTTTTGAACCGAATGTCGCCAAAACTTTGGGCATCCGCGTCGGTCTCCTCCAAATCGTTCTCGTCGGTCTGGTCGTCTTGGCGATGCTCTCTTCGCTCCAAGCCGTCGGCGTTTTGCTTTCCCTCGGATTACTGATTCTCCCTGCCGCGACGATGTATCTCCTGACGGACCGCATCGGGGTCATGGCATGGGGAGGAGCCATCCTCGGCACGGTTTGCGCCGCCGCCGGCCTCCTGCTCTCCTTCTACTCGGAAATCCCTTCGGGTCCCCTCATCGTCCTCTTGCTGGGCTTTATTTTTCTCGCCGTCTATCTCTTCAGCCCGACTTACGGAATCGTCGTTCTCGCTTTCCACAAACGCCATTTGCACGAGGAATCGCTGGATCGCTGGCACTCCTCTTCCCAAAAACACCAGCACAAAAAAACAACGCCCACCCATCCCTCCGACCCCTCCCTCCCAAACACCTAAACCACGCCGCTTCCCTTTTTGGATTTTACTTGCCTCTCAAAAACCGATACCCTGCCCACGATGTCCCGCAAAAAAACAATTCTGATCGTCGATGACGAAAAAAATACCCGGCAAGGGTTGCGGGATTCTTTGGAAGATTCCTTCGATGTCTATGTGGCTCCAGATGTCGATGGCGCTCTCTCTGTTTTGAACTCCGAATCCGTGGATGTGCTCGTCACGGACTTGCGCCTGGGCGGGAAAGACGGCATGGAACTCATCGACCGCGCCCTCGAAAAAAAACGACCTCCCGCTTGCATCATGATGACGGCTTATGGCTCGGTCGATACCGCCGTGGAAGCGATGAAACGCGGTGCCTACGATTTTGTCACCAAACCCGTCAACTTAGAACGCCTGGAGCTTTTAATCAAACGGGCCGTCCGCGAACGGGCGACGATGGAGGAAAACGAGGAACTCCGCAAAAAAGTGGAAAACCCTCGGGGGTTGGAAAATTTGGTCGGCCAAGCGGAACCGATGGTGCGGGTTTTCGACACCATCCGCCAAGTCGCCCCCTCGCGCGCCACCGTCCTAGTCGAAGGCGAAAGCGGCACGGGAAAGGAAGTCGCCGCAAAAGCGATCCACCACCTCAGCAATCGGGCAGAACAAAAATTTGTCGCCGTCCACTGCGCCGCCCTCTCTTCCCAACTCTTGGAAAGCGAACTTTTCGGGCACGAAAAAGGCGCGTTCACGGGTGCTTTCGAACGCCGGATCGGACGGTTTGAACAAGCCAACGGCGGCACTCTTTTCTTGGACGAAATCGGGGAAATCGACGCGACGACCCAAGTGAAAATTTTGCGTTTTCTCGGGGAACGGACTTTCGAGCGCGTGGGCGGAAACCAGACGATCCAAAGCGATGTCCGCCTCATCGCCGCCACAAACAAAAGCCTGGAAAAACTCGTCGAAGAAGGCAAGTTCCGCGAAGACCTTTTCTTCCGCCTCAATGTCGTCCGCATCGTCATGCCCCCCCTCCGCCAACGCGCCGACGACATCCCTCTCTTAGTCCGCTCGTTCCTGAAAGAATCCAGCGAAGAAAACGGCAAGCCCTTGCGCGAGTTTTCCCACGAAGCGATGGCAAAAATGATTTCCTACTCTTGGCCCGGCAATGTCCGCGAACTCCGCGCCGCCGTCGAGCACGGCGTGGTCATGGCAACCGGCCAAAAAATCACTCTGGGCGACCTCCCTTCTTCTCTCCGTGGCTCCCACCTCGCCTCCGCTCCGAAAAACGAGACAGGTGCGCCCGCCGAGTCCTCTACCCTCAACCTCGACCGCAACGAACGCTCCCTCATCCTCCAAGCTCTCGACGAAACCCGCGGGAACCGTGCGGAAGCGTCCCGACGCCTCGGCATCAGCCGCAGAACTCTCTACCGCCGCCTCGAAGAACTCAAAATCGACCAACCTTTTTCAACCGAAACACTATGAAATACAACTTCTCTGCCCAAGGTGCCATCCACTCGCTGGAACAAGGAAAACTCGCTCCCTATGTGCGATTGGCCGCCTTCATCACCATGGTTCTCGCCCTTTCGGTTGTCTATAACTTTGTCCAATTCTGCGGGTTACGCCACGCCGACGCGATGGACCAAGCACAGATCTCCCGCTCGCTGGCGGCAGGGGAAGGCTTCTCGACAAAATACATCCGCCCCTTGGCTTTGTGGCAGTTGGAAAAAGGGGGCAAGGAACTCCCCCAAGGAAACTTCCCTGATTTCACCCAACAGCCTCTTCTTCCCCTCATCAACGCCATCCCCCTCTGGCTCGCAAAAAGCTCGTGGACGATGAGCCCCTTGGACATTGTCTATACGGGCGACCGCATCATCGCCCTCTCGGCAACCATCTTTTTCCTGCTCTCTGTCATTCTCTGGTATCACCTCGCCAAACGGCTTTTCGACATCAAGCTGGCGGGCATCTCCACCGCCGCCATTCTGATGACCGACCTCTTCTGGCAATTCTCTATCTCGGGCTTGCCTCAAATGCTCCTCCTCTTCCTCTTCGCCTCCGCCCTCTGGTTCTCGCTCAATGCCGTCGGCGAGGGCTACCCGTCACCCCCAAACCTCTGGAAAAACCTCCCCCTCTCCGCCGTTTTCTTCGGCCTGATGACCCTCACGCACGGCTTGAGTTTCTGGATTTTTCTGGGCTGGCTGATTTTCTTCGGCATTTTTGCCCGCTACTCCCTGAAACCGGTTTTACTTTCTCTCGCCATCTATGCCCTGGTCGTTTCTCCCTGGCTTGTCCGCAACTACATGGTCTGCGGCAACCCCTTCGGACTCAATGTGTTCACGGCTCTCTTCACGGGCCAAGAACCGGCGATGACCCTCATGCGCCAACTCGACCCGGACTTCCGCGGCGTGGCGAGCGGGCTGCGCGAAAAAATCAAAGACGGCATCCTTTCCCAACTCGGCTTCCTCTTCAGCTTCTTGGGGCTGAATGTCTTGGCCGCCGCCTTCTTCGTCTCTCTGCTCCACCGCTTCAAATCCCCCACCGCCGGAGTCTTCCGCTGGTGCCTCCTTTTGATGTGGATCGTCGCCACCTTCGGCATGGCTCTCTACGGCTTGCGCCGCGACCCCCTCTCCTCAAACCAACTCCATGTCCTCTTCATCCCAGCTTTCATTTTCTTCGGGATCGCTTTCCTTTTCGTCCTCTGGAACCGCCTGAGTTTTGATAGCTTTTTCCTCAACAAACTCTTCCCCGCCATCATGCTCTGCGCCGTCGCCATCCCCATGATTTCGACGATTTTTCTCACGAAACCTTCGCGCATCCAATGGCCTCCCTACATCCCCCCGTTCATCTCGGTCTTGGGCAACTGGTTTTCTAATGACGAGATTCTTTGCGCCGACATTCCGTGGGCTTGCGCATGGTATGCCGACCGCAAAACCATCCTCTTGCCGGACTCTCCCCGCACCCTCACCCGCATCAGCGATTACAGGGTTCTCGGCTCTCCGGTAAAAGGCCTTTACCTCACGCCAGAAACCGGCAACCAACCGATGATGTCGGAAATCTACAAAGGCGCTTACCGCGATTGGGTCGGCCTCATCACCCGCCCGCCAAACGCCCAAGGCTTTTTCTTGCGATACTCCGTCCCCCTGCCAATCAATGGCGAATGCATCATTTTCGCCGACTCGGAAAGGTGGATGAAACGATGAGCACCCCGCAAAAAACGAAGGATTCCACGGAGCAAAAAACTCTGGAGGAAGCGATGGCGCAACTCGATACGATTATCGAACGCATGGAATCGGGCGAACTTCCTCTAGATCGTCTCCTAGAGGACTTTGAGTCGGGTGCCGCCCTCATTAAAGTCTGCCAAGAACGCCTGGGCTCCGCAGAAAAAAAAATCCGCGCCATCTCAAAATCCCTAGACGGCTCGCTGTCTCTCGAACCTTTCCAAACGCCGCACGATGAGTAAAGAAAGCGAGCGCTACCACGCGGACCACTACTCCGTGCTCTCAAAAATCCGGGGTCCCCTCGATGTAAAAACTCTCGAGGACTCCGAACTGCCGCTTTTAGCCAAGGAAATCCGCGCCGAACTCATCCGCTCGCTCGCCCAAACGGGCGGTCACTTGGGCCCCAATCTCGGGGTCGTAGAACTCACCATCGCTCTCCACCGTGTCTTTGAAACGCCCCGCGATCACTTCGTTTTCGATGTGAGCCACCAGGGCTATGTCCACAAAATGCTCACAGGCCGCAGCACGGAAATTGATACGATCCGGCAGCACGGCGGCATCAACGGCTTTTTGCTCCGCTCGGAAAGCGAGCACGATTGCTACGGTGCGGGACACGCGGGAACCGCCCTCTCCGCCGGGCTTGGAATCGCTGCCGCCCGCGACCTCCAAGGCGGCGATGAACATGTCGTGGTCGTCGCCGGGGATGCCGCATTTACCTGCGGTGTCAGCTTCGAAGCTCTCAACAATATCTCCGCAAGCACCAAACGCCTCATCGTGGTCTTGAATGACAACGAATGGTCGATCGCAAAAAATGTGGGCGCCATGGCCGATTACTTGAACCGCATTGTCGCCAACCCTTCCTACGCACACATCCACGAACAGGCTGCCGCCTTCGTCGAATGGATCGGAGGAAAAGCCGCCCGCAAACTGGCCCACAAAGCCGAAGCCGGCCTAAAAAATCTCCTCGCCCCCAGCGTCTTCTTCGAGGATTTCGGTCTCCGCTACTACGGCCCCATCGACGGCCATTGCATCGATACTCTCGCCCGGACTTTCGATTTTCTCAAAACACAAAACGAACCCGTCCTCCTCCATGTCCTCACAAAAAAAGGCAACGGCTACGCTCCCGCCTTGGCAAAACCGGACAAATTCCACGGCCTAGGAAAATTCGAGGCAAAAACGGGTGCCGTAACCCCCTCCGCCCTACCTTCTTACTCGGAAATCTTCGCAAAAAAACTCGGGGACTTCGCGACAAAAGACAAGCGCATCGTCGCCATCACCGCCGCGATGCCAACGGGAACCGGACTATCAAAATTCGCCGAAACTTTCCCAGACCGCTACTTCGATGTGGGAATCGCCGAGGAGCACGCCGTCATTTTTGCTTGCGGCTTGGCAACCCGCGGAATGCGCCCCGTCGTCGCGATTTACTCGACTTTCATGCAGCGGGCCTACGACATGATCCTGCACGATGCCGCCCTCCAGTCCCTCGATGTCGTCCTTTGCATGGACCGCGCCGGACTCAGCGGCGACGACGGCCCCACCCACCACGGCCTCTTCGACATCGGATTTTTACGCCACATCCCCGGCATCGTCCTCTCTCAACCGAAGGACGAAAACGAGTTTTCGGATTTGCTTTGGACGCTCTTGCAACGCACGGGCGGCCCCTCCGCCATCCGCTACCCGCGCGGCCCAGGCACTGGCGCAAAACTCGCCCCATCCCCCTCGACCCTCGAAATTGGCAAAGCGGAAGTCGTCCACGATGGCTCGGATGTCGCAATTTTCGGCCTAGGAAACTTCTGCGAAGTCGCCCTCGAAACCTCCGCCCTCCTCGCCGCCCGCGGCATATCGGCAGCCGTCATCAACCCGCGCTGGATCAAACCCCTAGATACCGCCACCCTCGACCTCTTCGCAAAAAAATGTAAGCTCGTCTGCACGATGGAAGACCACACGGCAGCAAACGGCTTCGGCTCCGCCGTCTTGGAGCACTATGCGGACACCCAAACCTCCCCCCCCCTGCTCCGCTTCGGCTGGCCGGACTCTTTCATCGAACACGGCTCCGCCTCCATCCTCCGCGAAAAATACGGCCTAACCCCGGAAGCCTTCGCTTCCCGCATCGAATCCTTTCTCAAAACACCTGCAACCTCCCCCTAATTCATCTCACCATGGCTAAAGAAAAAAATACCGACCAAAAAATGGAAAAAATCGTCAGCCTCTGCAAACGCCGCGGCTTTATCTACCAGTCCTCAGAACTCTACGGCGGCTGGAATGGATTCTGGGATTACGGCCCAAATGGCGCAGAACTCAAACGGAACCTCCGCGATACTTGGTGGCACGCCATGACCCGCTTCCGCGATGATGTCGTCGGCTTGGATGCCACGATCATCATGCACCCGTCCATCTGGAAAGCCAGCGGCCATGTCGATACTTTCAACGACCCCATGTGCGCCTGCAAATCCTGCAACAAACTAGTCCGGGCAGACCAGGCTTGGTCTGTCCTAGAGGAAACCCGCTGGTTCGCTTCCCTCGCCGCCACCTTCGACCCCGCCTCCACCTCCTGCAACGAGGAAAAACTGAGAAAATGGATCCCTCGCGACGGCTCGCAACACGCCCCCAACCTCGCCTTAATCCGCGACCCGGACGCTGCTTTCGGCCGTATCGCCGCCCGCATCTCCTCCGGCGCCCCACTCGATGTCCGCGACTTCGTCCAGACTCTGGCGACTTCCGACCCCGCTTCGGGTTGGCGCACCCCTTGCCCCCACTGCGGCGGCGAACTCGGCGATGCCAAACCCTTCAACCTCATGCTCAAAACCAACACGGGCCCCATCGCCAGCGAGGAAAATGTCTCCTACCTCCGCCCGGAAACCGCGCAAGCCATCTTCGCCCAATTCAAAAATGTTTTCGACTCCTCCCGCGTCCGCGTCCCCTTCGGAATCGCCCAAATCGGCAAAGCCTTCCGCAACGAAATTACCCCCCGCAATTTCACCTTCCGCTCCCGCGAATTCGAGCAAATGGAACTCGAATTTTTCATCCTCCCAGACGAAGCCGTTGAGCTAATCTGCGGTTCCGTCCTTCCTTTTACCGAAGGGATGGACCTCTCGGAACCCAAACCAAATTGGGGATGGGAAGTCTGGCACCGCTACTGGCTCAAAGAGCGCACCGATTACTACCGCTCCATCGGCCTCCCGACAGAAGTCCTAGATTTCTACTGGCAATCGGAAGCCGATCTCGCCCACTACGCCAGAGCCACCGTCGATATCCTCTTCCAGTTCCCCTTCGGCTGCGAAGAACTGGAAGGCATCGCCGCCCGCGGCAATTTCGACCTCTCCCAACACCAGACCCACAGCGGAAAACCTTTGGAAATCTTCGACGAAGAACTCAAAGCCGCCGCCGCAAACTTGGACGAAAAACAGCGGGAAGACTTCATCCAAAAAACGCACGCCAACCGCCGCAAACCCGAAACAACCATCGAAGAAACTCGCGCCTACTGCGAATCCCTCTTCCAAGGCTGCTACATCCCCCATGTCATCGAACCCTCCGCTGGCCTAGACCGCCTCGCATTGGCCATCCTCAGCAATGCCTTCGAGGAAGAAAAAGTCACCGATGCCAAAGGCAAAGAGGAAACCCGCACCGTTCTGCACTTCCATCCCCGCATCGCTCCGGTCAAATGCGCCGTCTTCCCCCTACTAAAAAATCGCCCCGAACTAGTTGCGGAAGCAAAACGCATCACCGCTCTCTTGCGCCGCCACATGGCAGTTTACTACGACGAAAGCGGAGCCATCGGTCGTCGCTACCGCCGTCAAGACGAAATCGGCACCCCCTTCTGCGTCACGGTCGATTTTGATACGGTCGGAGAAAACGGTCCCGAAAACCAAGGAACGGTCACGCTTCGTCACCGCGATTCCATGGAGCAAACCCGCGTCCGCGTCGAAGATCTCATCCAAATCCTTTCCGCCCATCTTGCCCCCTAATCCCAAAAAAATGAACCGAAATTCGCAAGTCAGAATCCCGCCAACCCGAATCGGTGGATAGACTGTTAGGGGGAGAGGTGGATAGACTGTTAGACTATTAGGCTGTTAGGGG
>DYNR01000504.1 GCA_020720945.1 Chthoniobacter flavus
AGAAGCTCTGTAAGGCATTGGAGCGAAAAGGGTTGGAAAAAACCAAGGAATACCCCTGGGTCTTTTGCGTGTTTTTTCCAAGCCTTTGCAGCCCAATTGATTGCAGAGATTCACAGCAGTTATCTCACGGATTCAGGTTTTAGAAAAAACAAGGAAGAGCTCCCTCGCGGAAGCTCTTCCCTTTTTCAAAAAAATGGGTTTCAAAAACGGGGTCGCCAGTTTCACTCACCGGGCGGTTTCCCCCCTTTGCCTTCTCCCCCTGTCGCTTTCGGAATCCGCAACTTTTTCAAATCGCTCTGCCCCGGCGAGGTTCCCGCCGCCGCTTTCAAATTCCTGGACTGGATGTCATCGTAAATCTCCCCGCGGTATATCGCAACGGATTGCGGGGCATCGATTCCCAGACGGACGACATCGCCCTCGATCCGTTTCACATGGATGCAGATGTCTTCCCCGATCCGGATGGTCTCGTTGCTTTTGCGTGATAGTGTTAGCATGGTGATTTAGTGGTTGCTTCCCCCTCGGCCTGCAAATGGCGCAGGCGCGACGGCGGGAGGCACGGTGTGTCAGGCATCCTTGTTTTCTGGGGAAATCAACGCGTAGTCCGTCGAGTATTGGGAATAGTTTTCGATGACCACCTGCTTGCCGATTCCCGTCGCGCGGTTGATGATCACCGGCGCGATAAGATTGATTGTAACTCGTTGAGGATCACTGGAATGCACGATGGCTATGTTCAAAATCAAAGGGTTTTCTGCGGGCGAAGCGATCTCGAGTTCCGCCGCGTCCACATCGGAAATTTCGATCCGGTAATCGGGCACCTCACCCGTTGGTTCCACGGTCACAAATTCTACGGGGTCATCGCCCAAATTCCTCATCACCACAAACGGGTAACTGTTTTGGTCGGCGACGAGCTGGAAGTGCTTCAAATGCCTTAACCCGATTAGTCCGCGAGGCAAAACGATCTCGGCTTTGGAGATATCGGGGGTCGGAAGAGATATGGAGGAGGTGTCTATGTGCATAGGTATTCGTTTGGATTAAAAAGCTGCGTTTCGGTTCGAGATTCCCGCAAATACTAGCAAGAAGCAACTAAAGATCAAACATAATCCAACAGGGAATTTTGGGCGATCTTGGCCCCGCTCTGCACCGC
>DYNR01000236.1 GCA_020720945.1 Chthoniobacter flavus
TCAGATGTCGTTCAGATTTGCAACCCCTGGAAGCTCTTTGCCTTCCAAAAGCTCCAAACTCGCACCACCGCCCGTCGAACAATGCGTGACTTTGTCGGCGACTCCAAACTTCTTGGCTGCCGTTGCCGTGTCTCCACCGCCGACGACCGTAATCGTCCCTGCCTCAGTCGCTTTGGCAACCGCCGCCGCCATCGCCTTCGTCCCGACCGCAAAAGCGTCGAACTCGAAAACTCCGGCCGGACCGTTCCAAATAATCGTCTTGGCGCGCGCGATCACTTCATCAAAAATCGCAATCGATTTTGGCCCGCAATCAAGCCCCATCCAGCCATCGGGAACCCCTTCGGAATCTTCGGCGGAACAGGTCTTCGCATCGGGCGCAAACTGGTCAGCGCAAATGAAATCCACAGGAAGATGGATTTTCACCCCCCGCTCGCCCGCTTTTGCCATCAACTCTTCAACGATTTTTGCCCCTTCGGCATCAAACAAACTTTCTCCGATTGGCATTCCGGTAAGGACTTTTTTGAAAGTGTATGCCATCCCGCCCCCGATGATGATTTCGTCGGCTTTGTCTAACAGGTTGCGGATGAGCGGGATTTTATCCGCGACTTTCGCGCCACCCAAAATTGCCAGCAAAGGCCTCTTGGGATCGTGAATCACCGCGGCAAACGCCTTCAGTTCTTTTTCCATCAAAAAGCCCGCCACTTTCTCCGGCAAGTCGATTCCGACAACGGAAGAATGGGCGCGGTGGGCCGTCCCGAATGCGTCATTGACATACACATCCCCAAGCTTGGTCAACGAAGCGCGGAATGCTGCCACTTTTGCGGGGTCTGCCTTGATCTTCTCTCCGTCTGGCCCTTTTGCTTTTCCTTCTTCTTCGATGTGGAACCGGACATTCTCCAAAAGAATCACGGAACCCGGCGCGGGATTGGCGCACGCGGCTTCCACTTCCGGCCCCGTGCAAGCCGGCAAAAATGTCACGGGACGCCCCAAAAGCTCCTGCAGCTTTTCCGCCACGGGCTTGAGCGTGTATTTGAGGTTCACCTCGCCGTTCGGGCGCCCGAGGTGGCTCATCAAAATCACCGAAGCACCTTGGTCCAATGCGTATTGGATCGTGGGGATCGCCGCCTGGATGCGTTGGGTGTTGGTGATCGCCCCGGTAGCCTTGTCCTGCGGCACATTGAAATCGACGCGCATGAGCACACGGCGACCTTTGATATCGATATCGCGGATTGTTTTTTTCATGGTTTTAATTCTGAGATTTTTTCGGAAAGAAAATGCCCCGGCCCAAACCCCTCGCACCAAGGAGTGCAAAAGCGGAAAAGCCGGGGCACGATCTGTTGTGTTTTTTATTAACCCTTGCTGATGATATACTTAATCAAGTCCACACAACGGTTGGAATAACCCCACTCGTTGTCATACCAGCTCACCAGCTTGAAGAAGTTTTGGTTCAGCTCGATGCCGCTACCGCCATCGAAAATGCTGGAGTTCGTGTCGTGGATGAAATCGCTCGAAACCACTTCGTCGTCCGTGTAAGCGAGGATGCCTTTGAGGTAAGTCTCGCTGGCTTTTTTCATCGCCGCTTTGATTTCGGCATAGCTCGTAGCCTTGGCGGTTTTGACGGTGAGATCGACCACGGAAACCGTGGGCGTCGGCACGCGGAACGCCATCCCCGTAAGCTTGCCTTTGACGGCGGGGCACACGAGCGCGACCGCCTTGGCGGCACCCGTCGTGGAAGGGATGATGTTGATCGCAGCAGCGCGTCCGCCTTTCCAATCTTTCCTGGAAGGTCCGTCCACCGTTTTCTGCGTCGCCGTGTAGCTGTGGATCGTGGTCATCAGGCCTTCTTCGATTCCAAAACCTTCTTGGAGAAGGACATGGACAACGGGAGCCAAACAGTTCGTCGTGCAGCTAGCGTTGGAAATGATGTGGTGTTTCGCGGGATCGTAGTTCTCGTGATTGACCCCCATCACCACCGTGATGTCTTCGTTTTTGCCAGGGGCAGAAATGATGACTTTCTTGGCACCCGCGTCGATGTGCCCTTGAGCCTTGGAACCTTCCGTGAACAATCCCGTGGATTCGATCACGATATCGACCCCGAGGTCTTTCCAAGGAAGTGCCTTCGGTCCTTCTTTGACTGCGAGACATTTGATTTTGTGGCCGTTCACAACGAGAACATCGTCCTCTTCGAGAGAAGGATCCGATTTTTCGCTAGTGACGGTGCCTTTGAAAGCGCCTTGCGTGCTGTCATATTTGAGCAAATAAGCGAGGTTGTCTGCAGGCACGAGATCGTTGACTGCCACGACATCCAACTCTTTACCGAGCAAATCTTGCTCGGCGATTGCGCGAAAAACCAGACGCCCGATGCGCCCGAAGCCGTTAATACCAATTTTTGTCATAGTTTGTTGTTTCGATTTTGTTCGATGGATTTTTTGGATAATTGGGCGGGTTGTTCCGCCGCACTCCCCCATGATTACTTCTTTCCCGCGTCCCCGTCAACCGACTTCAACAGCCTTCTTGCAGTTTTTTCTATCCACCCCCCACCGATTTTTCCGCCTTGTTTCCACCGCGTCGCCAAGGCATGATCCCCGCATGGAAAAAACGCCAGCGACCAAAAAAAACGGAACCAAAAAACTGCGCCCCCGTTTCCCAAAAAATCTCCTCCTCGCCTTTTTGCTTTCCCTCCCCCTCCTCCCCTCCCCCCTTCCCGCGCAAGAAATCCGCAAGGCGCAACCCGTCAACAGCCAGGACGACCAGCAAGCCAAGTTCTTGGCGGGCATTCCTTTGCCGTCGGACTCCCTCCTTCTCCCCCTCCAGTCAACCGCTTCCTACCTCCGCCACTTCCAGGAGTTCGGCAAAAATTGGCAACGCTTCCAAAAAGACCACTTCAACCCAAAACGCGTCTGGGCTTCTTCGGAAATAACCCAGCTCGCCCCCCCCGCAAAAATCCTCTACTACCTCTTCAGCGGCCCGGACTTCATCACGGCAACCGCCCTTTTCCCCAATGCGGAAACCTACATCCTCGTCGGCCTAGAACAAATCGGACAAGTCCCTCCCCCTCAAAAACTCTCCGACCAACAAATCGCTGACGGCTTGACCAACCTCCGCAAATCGACGGAAACCACCCTCAATTTTAGCTTTTTTATCACCAAGGACATGAAGGTGGACTTGGACAAAACCGACTTCAAAGGCATCCTCCCGATCCTCTACGCTTTCATCGCTTTACCCGGCTTCGAAATTCTCGAATCCTCCCAAGTCTCCATCGACAACAGAGGGCATCTGCAAAACGGCACCGGAGGCTCCGTCGCCGGTGTCAAAATCGTTTTCCGCGACCCCGCCTACATGACACCCCGCACGCTCTTTTACTTCCGCGGAGACCTTTCCGATTCCGGATTGGCAAAACCCTCCGCCGGCCTCCTCCTCTGGATGAAATCCTTGCCCGCAGGCTACGCTTACCTCAAAGCCGCTTCCTACCTGCTCCACGAACCCTCGTTCTCGACCGCCAGAGATTTTCTTTTGGACCACTCCACCAGCATCCTGCAAGACGACTCGGGCATACCCCTAAAATACTTCTCCCGCGAAAAATGGTCGCTCCACTTTTACGGGAGCTACATGCGCCCCATCGAACTCTTCGACAAAAAATTCCAGCCCGATCTGCGGCAAGCTTACGAAAAAGAAACCGTTCGCCCGCTGGCATTCGGCACTGGCTACAACTGGAAACCCGGTGAATCCAATCTCCTTTTGGCGGTAAAAAAACTTCCGCCCGCCCCCCCGCAAACGCAGGTTTCCCTCCCCCCGCAGCAACCTGGCTTCAACACGCAACCCCCTCCCGCCCAACGAGCTACACACCAGGCACCGCCTTCCCATCAACCGCTCGCCCCCATCCCCGGCGGATCAAGCCAAGCGGGCAAACCCCTTATCGTCAGCCCCCCGCCAGCCCCTTGAAGCAAAACCCGCCACGCCACG
>DYNR01000022.1 GCA_020720945.1 Chthoniobacter flavus
AGGGATCGAAAGGAAAACTCAAAACAGCCAAAGAAAAGACTTAAAAAGAATCAAACAAACGGAAATGCTTTTAAGTGAATTTAGAGGCTTTTAAAAATTATTTCGTTCCTTTTATCTGACCTTTTATGCGCAAGATGAAAGAAAAGCCGTCAAATCCTACGCGAAAAACGCAAGAATTTTGGAAGAAGATAACGGGGAAGCGGAGGATTTCGCCACTTTTCATCACTCCCACCGGTGCTTTGGATAACGCCTTTGCAATGCGGGCTTGATTTCTTGGTAGGTGGTTTTCCAAAAATTTTCCAAATCCCGCGTTACCTGCACGGGACGATGGTTGGGTGCCAACACTTCGATGGTGAGAGGGATTTTTCCTCCTGCAATTTTTAAGCCTTGCGTGAGTCCGAAAAGCTCTTGGATTCTGACCGCCACCCGTGCATCCCCGTTGTCTCCGTAAAGGATTTTTGCGCTTTTTCCTCCTGGCAACACAAGTCGTTCCGGAGCCATGCGATCCACTACGGCAACTTGGTCGGGCCGCAACCACGCCCGCAAAATCGGACGAGCATCTTTTGTTTTAATATCCCGCAAACAGGTGGCATCTTCGCAAAACTGTTCGAGCAAAAGCTGCCGATCTTCGCTATCGATGGCAGAAATGCCCAATTCCGGAAGAGCCGAAGATAAAAAATTGACGCGCCGGATCCATTGTTCTCCTGCTTCACCCCATCCTTGCAACTCGATTCCCCGCTCTTTGACCACACGCGCCAAACAGGCTGCCGCTTCCCTGCCGGGTTTCGCATCTTTGTCGCTCTTGGCAAAAACCAAATCGCGAAAAACAGTTTCGCTCCGCACGACCACTCGCCCTTGCTCCGGATCAAACAGAGTTTGCCGCGCCTCCCCGAAATCCTCAGGAAACAAATCTTCCAACCATTCCCTGCGAATTTCCGCCGCAAGCCCCACTTGCACTTCCGCGTTGCCAATACCTTTTCCGATCTCTTGGATTTCTCCCGCCACGATCCATTGCGCGGCTGCCGCCAGGCTAGTTTTCGGCAATATGCCGCGCCTGCCGTGAACGAAATCGAACTGGTAATTCCCAGCGCTTCGCCGCTTGGCAACCTGATCGGAAAACGCCGCCAAAACGCACTTTGACAATGCCTCTTCCGAGACCTCCCCCGTTTCTGTTTCCATCCCTTCGCGTTCCGCAATTTTCAAAAACTGCCCGGCCAGCGTTTCAGCCGCCCGCGCCGCTCCTGCGTGAATCCCATACCACTTGCAAACATCCACCCGAAAATTTTCCTTTTTTGCCAGCGCCTGCGCTTTGAGCAAAAGGATAAAATCGGAAGTGCCATCCCCGCATTCGGAAGCGAGCCGTTCCGCCCCCGCCCGGTCATTCCGGACCAAAATTGTTTTGCTTTGCGTCAATGCGGCAAGGGACGCGGCAGCAGCCAGGCAACCGTGTTTTTGCGCTTCCAAAAAAAGCCGCGAGTAACGGGGGTGGACGGGGAAAGAAAGCATTCGCCGGCCCATTTCGGTGATCGCATTTCCGCCCTGCGCCAACGCCCCCAAATCCTTGAGCAAACGGACGGCTTTGAGCAACGCCAGCGGGTCGGGCGGGTCGATCCATCGGAAGCGGTCTAGGTCTTCCACTCCCGACGCTTTGAGAGTCAGCACGGTTTCCGCCAAATCCATCCGCAAAATTTCGGGAACCTCCTTCGCCTGCCTGCGTTCATGATCGTTTATCGTCCAGAGCCTCAAGCACTTACCGGGCGAAGTCCTCCCGGCCCTCCCCGCCCTTTGCTCGGCGGATGCCTGGCTGATTTTTTCGATGAGGAGTGTGTCGATGCCCCGTGCCGCATCGTAGCGGGCGAAGCGGGCCAAACCAGAATCTACGACCAGCGTGACCCCGTCGATCGTCAGGGAAGTTTCCGCGACATTCGTCGCGACGATGACCTTTTTTTCCGGAGTCGGCAAGACGGCGCGGTCTTGCTCTTCCACCGGCATTTCTCCGTGGAGAGGCAGCACGGGAATTTTTTGGCCGAGGGCGTTTCGCAACGCTTCTGCCGTCTTGCGAATTTCGTAGGCTCCCGGCATGAAAACCAGCGCGTGCCCCGCCGTTTTCGGAAATTCTGCGGCGACGGCTCGGGCCGCCAATTCCCACGCGGGAACCTCGCCCGCATTTTTTTGCAGGTAGCTCACAGAAACGGGAAATGTCCTCCCTTCGGAACGGAGCAACCGTGCCGAGTCACCGAGATAAGACATCAGTTGGGACCCGTCCAGCGTCGCGGACATCACGAGCAATTTCAAATCTTCGCGCCCGCTTTCCTGCAAATCCAAACACTTGGCGAGACTTATATCACCGTAAAGATGCCGCTCGTGAAACTCGTCCAAAATCACGGCGGCCACCCCGTCCAACATCGGTGCCGCGAGCATCCGGCGAAGCAAAATCCCCTCGGTGACGAACAGGATTCTCGTGCTTTCCGAAGCTTTTTTTTCGAAACGAATCTGGTAGCCGACTTCCTCCCCCAACCGACAACCCCGTTCTTGTGCGACCCGCGCCGCGAGCATCCGGGCAGCCAAACGGCGGGGTTGCAAAATGACGACTTGCCCCTTTTTCGCCAAGGGACCATCGACGAGCATCTGCGGGATTTGCGTGGACTTTCCAGAGCCCGTGGGTGCTTGGACTACGATGCGGTTGCCGTTTTGAATGCAATCGCAAAGGCTTGGACGAAGCTCTTCGACCGGTAATTTCACCTCCGTTTTTTCCCTCCGTTTTTCGCTTGCCGCCCCGTTTTTTTGTCCTGCCCGCACGGGGTTTTCCCAAAAGTTGAATCCGGGGCTTCCACCCATTCCCCCGGCAAAATCCCCGAAAGAGACCAGTCCCCGACCCGCACTCGGAGGAGGCGCAAGGTGGGAAAACCACACGCCGCCGTCATCCGTCGCACTTGTCGATTTTTTCCTTCGGATAGAGTCAAGGCAATCCAAGTCGCAGGAATGTTTGCGCGGAAACGGATCGGTGGAATCCTTTCTGCCACTTCGGGTTGCGGCGATAAAACGGAAACTTCTGCGGGGCGCGTCCGGTAATTTTGGATGGGAATCCCGCTGGTGAGCGACCCGAAATCTTTTTCGGAAGGCGCACCTTCGACCTGCACCCAATAAGTCCTCGGATGCGCAAAACGCGGGTCTGTCAGCGTGTGCGCCAACGCGCCATCATCGGTCAAAACCAAAAGCCCTTCGCTGTCCGCATCGAGTCGCCCGGCGGGATAAACCCTTGGGGGAAAAGAAAATTCGGCCAGAGAACGCCATTTCCCTTCGGGGGTAAACTGGCTGAGAACCCCGTAAGGTTTGTGAAACAAAATCGTCATCCTCCCGCCCTTCCTATACCGCGCCCCCGAAAAAAACAAGGGAACCGCAAAAAAAATCTTCTCTGGCTCGCGCCGCGGTTTTTGCCAAGAAAAAAGCTTCGGGGTTTTGCGAGAAGACTCTTGGAATCCTAGCCGCTTTGTGAGACAAATCGGGCGTGCTGACTCTTTAGAAAATTTTAAGAAGATGAAAGATTTTTCCACGGTTCCCTTGCTGAACTTAAGCTATATTGCAGAAAACTATGGCGAGGCAGCGAACGACCCCGAATTGCGGGATTTGCACATTGCGATGTGGGAAGGGGTTTACTCGATTTTTGCGGACATTAGGGAAGCTCTGGCGATGCGGGAAGAAGAGGAAGAAAAAGCCAAATTGCTCGGAGTCACCGTAGCTACCCTTCCAGGCATGGAAAAGAGAGAAAATCCCTCTTCCTTCAAAAAGTGGCATTCGATCCGCGGGTATGCTGGCGGCGTCGGGCTGGCAAGGATTTGGGAAACAACCACTTACTTGGAAACCACGATGGAAGAACCTCTGGAATCAGTCCGGGAATACACGGCACTTTTGCTCGTTTGGGCGAAAGAGTCCCTCGAAGAATGCGAAAAAGTATTTCCTTATCTGAAGGAAGCGAACGCCGGAATGCCCTGATGCCTTGGCCCGCCCATTTTTTTCTTTTCGCTGACGGGTGTCGCCTGTTCCCGCCTGCGGGGGAAGCTATGTCCACACGGGAAAAGCGCGATCGTTTTTCTTGGAAGGAGGGGCGATGGATTTCCTGAATTTCAGCAATGGGGTTCTGTTTTTAGTATTTGCTGGAAGCCTTTGGGCGTTGCGGCAAATGGGGCAACGGCAGTGGGTTCCAAAAAGTTTGGTGCTCGCGGGGTGTGCGGGTTGCCTGCATTGCTGGGGCGTTTTACTCTCGTTTCTTTTTCCTGCGGACGCATGGGTTTTTGCGGCTGCGGAATCGGCGGAAATTCTTTTTTTCTTGGCTCTCTTCGATTCGGGCAGGAAGTTTTTGCCGTGGTGGAAACCGGGCTGGAAGACTGCGTTTTTCCAGTATGCCCCTTTCGTTGCGCTCGCCCTAGTTTGCTTTGCCGCAACGGGTTGGGGAAATAGTGTCCGCGGGTGGGCGGGCTTGCTCTTCGGCGTGACGGGCGCGTGGGCTTTGGGCTGGGGCCTCCTGCAAACGGCAAAGCAAACCGCCGAAAAAAACGAGACGCGAGCGGCCCAAGACATCGCCCGAAACTTGCGGTATGCGGGGGTTTCCAGCCTTTTGCTGGGCGTGGCAATTTTCTGGGGAAACGGCCACATCGAAACTTCTCGCGAGTATTTTTTCACCCACTGGGAAAACGCCGCACACGGCATTTTCTTGCTCGTGGCGATCGCGGGACTAAGCCTTTCTTCTTGGGGGGTCTATCTCTATTCGATTTCGGAAAGCAGGAGGACCCGGCAGTCCTCCCGGTGGTTCCACGCTTTCGGGACGCGTCCGGTGATCGCCCTGGCTTTGCTGGTTTTGCTCGCGGGAAGTTTGCTGACCGAACTGGTGGGGCAACGGGTCATCGAATACCGCAAGCAAGAACTGGTGGCGAGGATGCAGGTGGTCGCAGAAATGCTGGACGATGAAAACTTGCGCGACCTCGCTTCTTCCGGCGGAGAAAAACGCTCGGAAGCCTATTTGGAAGTCCGCAAACAACTCTCGGACATCGACGCTTTGTTCGGGGACATCCACAGGATGTATCTTGTCCATCTCGTTGCCGGCAAGATGGTTCTGCTAGTTGACTCCGCATCGGAAAACCAGGCGCCTCCGCCGGGTTCAACCTGGGAACAATCGGCGGACATCCAAAAAAAACTCGGGTCGGGCGAGGCTCTCGTCGAAGGGTTGGACGGCACCAGCACTCCCGCCGGGTCCGATTGGCTCAAGGTCGTCTTGCCAGTGAACGCGGCACCTCTCCACGGGCTTTTGGCCATGGGGGCGGAACTCCGTGGCATGGACTGGCTTTTGGACTACGGCAGGACCCGCCTCGCCGGAATCGCGCTCACTTTTCTCTTTTTGCTTCTAGTCCTCGGCGGCATCTTGGTCGCCCACCTTTTTTCGGAAGTCAACCAGAGCATGCGCATCACCCGCGCCCACTACGAAGTGGCCCTGGACGCCACGCGCATCGCGAGCTGGGAGTGGGATCTGCCGTCTTCCTCCCTCATCGTGGACGAACGCTGGAACCGCGTAACAGGCAAAGAAGGAACCGTTTACAAACAAACGCCCGAAGAGCTTTACGCCTTGATGGACCCGGCCTGCGCAGCCTTGTTGAAAGAAAAAATGGGCGCGCACTTGCTCGGGGAAACCGAGTGCTTCGACATCGAGTTTGCCGTCGCTTACCCACCGGACGGCGAAAACCACTGGCTCCAAATGACCGGAAGGGTCAGCCTCCGCGACAAGGAAGGCAAGCCCTTGGCAATGTCGGGCACGCTCCAATCCGTCCAAGACCGCCACCTCATCGCCCAAGAACTCGAGGAAAACCAGCAGAAATACCGCTCCTTGTTCGATGCGTCCCCCGCCGGAATCCTGTTTTTCGAAGAAGACTCCGGCACGATCATCGAAGTGAACCCGTCTTTTTGCAAACTCCTCGGCTACACCGTCCAAGAAGCAAAATCCCGGAATGCTTGGGAGCTCATGGGGCTTTCGGAACGAAACAAGGAACGGGAGTTTTTGGAACTCCTTGGGGAAGATGATGTTTTCGGCCCGACGGAAAAAGTTTTTTTCGCAAACGGCGGCGAGTCGGTTTCCGTCCTGTTACAGGGAGTCCGCCACATGCACCGCAACGGCAAAGATTGCGTTCTTGCCACCGTGCAGGACTTGCGGGAAATCAAAAAAACCGAACGCCGCATCGAAGAAGGCAGACTCGCCCTGCGCCGCCTCCTCCAAGATTTGGAATCGGAAAAAACCCTCCTCGCCATCTTGGTGCAAAACTTTTCGCGGGCCGTCCTCGTCGAAGATGCGAACGGGAATATCCGCATGAGCAACCCGAGCTTCTGGGAAGTCTTCGCCCTTTCCGAAGACGAGTTTTACGGGAAAACATCGAAAGAAGTTTTTGCCGCCTGCGCAAAAGAAGTCAAAAACCCGAAAGCCTTTTTCTCGAATCTCGACCGCGCCAAAGCCGGGCAATTCCCCGAACAAGGCTACTACCTCGTCGAACTGAACGACGGGAAAATTTTCCAGATGGACCTCGTCCCGATCCAGTCCGGACACGAAATCCTCGGAGACTTCTGGCAGTTCCGCGATGTCACCGCCGAACGCCGCAACATCCGCCTTCTCGAATCCCTCGCATCTCTCAACTCGACCCTCATCGATGTCCGCCTCGACGGCGAATCTTGGGACGAACCCCTCGAAATGCTAGGGCACGCCACCGACACGCACCGCGTCCATGTCTGGCATATCCACCCGTCCTCGCCCTCTTCCAAAGAAAACCCCGACGAAAAAAAACTGGCAAGCTGCGTTGCGCAATGGCTCAAAACAACCGTTCATGGGGACGGCGCACACGGGCGGCGGATGCAGGACATCGACTACGAAGCGGAAGGCTTCGGCGAATGGATCCGTAAACTTTCGCAAGGCGTGGAAGTCCGTGCGACAACGGAGGAAATGACCGAAAAGCAGAAGGATTTTCTCCGAGAAACCCTTGTTCACTCGACCTTGTTGATGCCCATTTTTGTCGCCGGGGATTTTTGGGGGATTATCGGGTTCGACGATTGCTGCCACGAAAGGGAATGGACGCGGGGAGATTTGGCTCTTCTCCGCTCGGCCGCCGGTGCCATCGGGTTGCGCCTGAGCCGCCAAAAAGGGGAAGACGCCCTGGTCGAAGCAAACGAAATGGCGTGCCGCGCCGCCGAACAAGCCGAACAAGCGAACCGCGCGAAAAGCACTTTCTTGGCAACGATGAGCCACGAAATCCGCACCCCCCTCAACGCGGTCATCGGCATGTCTTCCCTGCTGAAAGACACCTCCCTAGACTCCCAGCAATCCGAATACGCCCGGATGATTTTCAGCGCCAGCAAAACCCTGCTGGAACTCATCAACGACATCCTCGACTACAGCAAAATCGAAAGCGGCAAGGTCGATTTGGCCAGCGAACCGTTTTCTCTCGATGATGTCATTTTGGAGCCCTTGGAAATGGTCGCTTCCTACGCGGCAGACAAGGGGCTACAACTCGTTTATTACCTGCCCCCTTCCGCCCCGAAACGCGTCATCGGCGATCGCGTGCGCCTCAAGCAAATTTTGCTCAACCTGATTTCCAACGGCGTGAAATTCACTTCCGCAGGCTCCGTTTCTCTCCTCGTGGAAACCGAGGTCGCAGAAGACGGAAAATGCCGCATCCGCTTCGAGGTGCGCGACACTGGGATCGGTATCGCCGCCACCGTCCTCCCCCGCCTTTTCCAACCGTTCTTGCAGGCGGACTCTTCGATCACCAGAAGATACGGCGGCACAGGGCTAGGCTTGGCGATCAGCCGCCGTTTGGTCGCAGAAATGGGAGGGGAAATCGCCGTGGACAGCGAAGAAGGAAGAGGCTCGGTTTTTTCCTTCACCATCTGCTTGCCTAAAGCTACCCCCGAAACTTCTCCGGACGATTCCCACGCCCGAACCGAAGAACCGACCCCTTCGCTTTCCGGCAAAAGGGCGCTCCTCGTCACCCGTTCGGAAACCACCGCCCGTTTGCTCCGTGACCACTTGCTCGCATGGGGTGTCCACCCCGTCACCGCGACGGATTTTGAAAAAGCGAAGTCCATCATGTGGACGCAATCTCCCTTCGATTTTTTGCTCGCCGACATTTCTTGCACGCCTCCGCCTTCTTTCGACATAGCGCCTCCCGACGGCTCTACCACACCACTCCCGCTGACCGTCATCCTGGAAACCCCGCAAAAAGCTTTTTCGCCCCCCGAAATCGCCGGTGTCATTTTCCAAAAAGTTTCGCTCCCCTTGCGCCCCAACATCTTACACGAGACGCTGACGGGAAAAACCCACCAGAAACCAACCCTTCCTGCCATCGCCGACCACGGGGAAAAATCCGCGTCCCCCCCCGCAGACTCCGGCTTGCGGGTGCTCGTCGCCGAAGACAACCCCACGAACCAAAAAGTCTTGAAACTGCTCCTCCGCAAATCCAAGTGCACGCCCCTGATCGTGGATAACGGGCGCATGGCTCTCGATGCCGTAACGGACGAGGACTTCGATCTCGTCATCCTCGATTTGCAGATGCCCGTGATGGATGGCCTGACCGCCGTCGCAGAAATTCAAAAACGCTTCCGCGGCGTCAAGCCCCTCCCCGTCCTCATGGCTCTAACCGCCAACGCCTTCGCCGAAGACCGCAAGCAATGCATCGCCGCCGGGTTCGACCTCTACGAATCTAAACCCATCACCGCCAGCCGCATCCAAGCAATTTTAGACGAAGTGCAAACGGCAAAAACGAAACGCTCATGACCTCTCCTGGAAAAAATTTTTCCCCCGAATTTTTCCCGCTCCAAATGATGGGCGCGCCGCTCCCTATCGTGTGGGTGGATGCCTCTGGCTCCGTCTGCAAAAAAAACCGCGCGTCTTCCGGAGCTTTCCCCGACGATTCCTTTTTGCCACCGCAAAACGACCCGGATTGGGCGACTTGGCTGAAACAACTTTTCGAGGGAAACCCAGTCTCCGAATTTTCTTTCACCCCCCACTCCCTACCTAAAAAAACTTACAAAGCGAGCGGTGTTCTTTCGGAAAACGACAGCTCTGCCGCCCTCTATTTCTCGGAAACGACGGGGCAATCCGGCCTGCTGGAACGGGCCGAAAACGCCGAACAAAATTTGCTCCACGCCCGGCGGCAGCTAAACCAAACCAGCGCCCTCGCCTTGGTCGGAAGCTGGGAATACGATATCCAGAAACGGGTGCTTCAAATGTCTCCCGTCGCCAAACAACTCTACGAAATCCCCGAAGAAGAAAAGTTGAGCCTAGAAGAGGCCTTGCTGTTTTACAAAGAGGGAGAAAGCAGGGAAGCCATCCAAGATGCCGTCCGCTTCGCCTGCGTGGACGGCGCGTTTTTCGGCTTGGATTTGGAGTTTGAAGGCAGGGCGGGAACGCTCCGTTGGGTGCGTGCCGTCGGCATCGGAGAGTTTGAAAACGAAGAGTGCGTCCGCCTCTACGGCTCCCTCCAAGACATCACCGGATACAAAAATCTCCACGCGAAACTCGAGAATGCTCTCGCGGAAGAAAAACGCCAAAACCGTTACATTTCCGACCTGAAAAATGCCTTGCCGATAGGGATTTACCAAAAAAATCTCGCCGGAACCATGGTCACCTGCAACCCGGCTTTTACGGATTTGACCGGCTATTCGTCCCGCGAACTGGCGGAACTCCCCGAGCACGAGAAGGAGGCTGTCGCGACGGCTTGGGGAGAGGACGACCGGGCTCTCGTTTCCGGTATCATCCCGATTTCTCGCAGGGATGCCACTTTGAAACAAAAAGGGGGACGCGAAATTTCTGCGATCCTCTACAAGTCGCTGCTGCACGACGAAGAGGGGAGACCGATTGGAATCGTCCAGGCGGTCATGGACATCACCGAACTCAAACAGATGGAACGCGAACTGCGTGCCGCCAAGGTACTTGCAGATAAAGCCAATCTGGCAAAAACGCAGTTTCTCGCAACCATGAGCCACGAATTGCGGACACCCCTAAACGCGGTCATCGGCATGACATCCCTCCTCCAAGACTCCGACATCGCCGACAAACACAAAAACTATGTTTCCACGATCGCTTCGGCTGGCGAAACTCTCTTGGAGCTAATCGGCGACATCCTCAATTACAGCGAAATAGAAAACAGCTCGTTCGTTCTCGCCCCCAACCCTTTCGACCTAGAAGAAATGCTCTCCGAACTCGCCGAGCAATTCCGCGCGTGCGCCGGACGAAAAAATCTCGAGTTCTCCCACTCCTTCTCCCCGGAATGCCGGGGGGCTTTCCACGGAGACCGCGCACAAATCAAACGAATCCTCTCAAACTTGCTCGGCAACGCAATCAAGTTCACCCCCTCCGGAAGCGTGCGCTTTTCGGCTTCCTCCTCGGCAGAAGGAAACGCCGAGCGTTTGGTTTTTTGCGTGGAAGATACAGGGATCGGCATCCCGCCCCATCTGCAACAACATCTTTTCCAACCATTTACACAAGCGGACTCGTCAAACACCAGGGAATATGGCGGCACGGGACTCGGTTTGGCCATTTCCCAAAAACTCGCGGGAATGATGGGCGGGGACATCGCATTAAAAAGCTCGTCGAGCGACGGTTCTTCTTTTGTTTTCACGGCTGGCCTCAAGCGCATCCCCTCGGCATCCGAGCCACTTCCACCCGCCCGTCCCCCCGAAAGCAAGCAACCCGCAGGACACCTCCCATCCGAACTCCCTTTGCAAATTATCGTCGCGGAGGACAACCTCAACAACCAGAAAGTCATCCGCCTCATTTTGAAACAAGCGGGGTGCAATGCCACCATCGTAGAAAACGGCGCACTGGCACTGGACGCGCTGGAAACCAGCCGCTTCGATGTCGTCATACTCGATATGCAAATGCCCGTCATGGATGGCGTGACGGCAATGAAAAAAATCCGGGAAAAATTCGCGGGCAGGCTGGATCGCCCGTATTGCATCGCTCTGACCGCGAATGCGTTCGTGGAAGACGAACAAACCTGCATGGCCGCCGGCTTCGACAAGTATTTTTCCAAACCTATCACCGTCTCAAAACTCCGCGCCGCCCTTGCCGTCGCCGCTGAAAAAACACGCTTTACTTCAAAACCGCACGAAGAGCAAAATAACCCGAACGGAGAGGACGGAAAATGATGCCCCCGCCCCCTTCCACTCCTCGCAAAAAAACGCCCGGATCACCCGCCGTCCCCGAAGAATTTTCTTTTTACCAATGAACGACTTACACGCAGCCACTGACGCCTTGCGAAACAACCGGATCGCGCAAATTATCGGCGAGGCCCAAGATTGTGTCCGTTCCCTTTCGGAAAAGGACAATTCCCCGGAAATCGGAGAGCTGGAAACACTGCTCGGAGAACTCGCCGGCTGTCTTTCCAAACGAGGGGGTCCCGAAAAATCTGCATCCAATCGCGGCGGAGAGGTTTTTGGCGAAGGGACGCTCTGCACCATCGATTGGTGGAAGCAGGAAGAAGAGCTACGGATTCTCCGCACCGCCGTCGAACAAAACCCTTCGACCATCGTCATCACGGACCTCAACGGCAACATCCGCTATGTGAACCCGGCCTTCGAAAAAATCACCGGTTACTCGCGGGACGAAGCTCTCGGGCAATCCCCGGCAATTTTGAAATCCGGCAAACAATCCCCTTCTTTCTACAAGGAAATGTGGGCGACTCTCGCCGCAGGAAAAACCTGGAACGGCTTTTTCCACAACAAGAAAAAAAACGGGAGCTTTTTCTGGGAACTCGCCGTCATTGCCCCCCTATCGAACGAAGCCGGTCGCACCACCGGCTACATCGCCATCAAGCAGGACATGACACCGCAAAAGGAGGCGGAACTCCGCATCAAAGAGGTCAACTCCACCCTGATCCGGATGCAAAACCTCTACAACCAAACCAGCGCCCTCGCGATGATCGGCGGCTGGGAACTGGAAATTTCGACGAAAAAAGTCCAGCTTGCCCCCATCGCCCGCAGGGTCTGGGAACTCCAAGAAAGCCGGGACATCACCATGGAGGAAATGCTCTGTTTCTGCAAAGACGCGCAGGGCAAAGCCGCGCTCCGCTCCGCCATCGAACGGACGGTGCTGACCTGCGGCTCCTTCGATTTGGAAATGGAAATCGTGACGGCAAAAAGCAACTCTCGATGGGTCCGCGTCGTCGGGACGGGCGAATTGCACGACGGGATTTGCTCGTCGATCTACGGTGCCGTCCAAGACATCACCAACCAAAAAAACCTCCAGACAAAACTCGAAAACGCACTCTCCGAAGAAAGGCGACAAAGCCGTTACATCAAAGACCTCACCCACTCCCTCCCGGTCGCTATTTTTCAAAAAGACCTGGAAGGCAATGTCTTAAATTGCAACATCGCCCTCGAAGAACTGACGGGATACACCAGGGAAGAAATTCTCTCCACCCCCATCGAGCAACGCTACGGCAAGGAAGCCGCCAAAGCGATGAACGAGGAAGACCACCTGCTTTTTGAAGGCAAACACCCGATTCTGCGAAACGAAAGAACCGTCATCCACAAAAGCGGCAAGGAAGTCCCCGTCATCGTTTCCAAATCTCTGCTCCACAACGAAAACGAGGCGGTCATCGGCATCGCCGGCGCCATCATCGACATCACCGAAATCAAAGCTTTGGAAAACGAGTTCCGCGAAGCGACCGCCGAAGCCGAACGCGCCAACCGGGCAAAAAGCAATTTCCTCGCCACCATGAGCCACGAAATCCGCACCCCCCTCAATGCGGTCATCGGCATGGCTTCTCTGCTGGAACAAACCAACATCGACGACAACCAGCGCGAATACACCCACACCATCGTCAGCGCCAGCGAAACCCTCCTCGAACTAATCAGCGACATCCTCGATTACAGCAAAATCGAAAGCCACAAACTCGAGCTCCATTGCGAAAGCTTCATCTTCGAAGACCTCTTCATGGAGCCGATCAATATGTTTTCCCAGCAGGCGGCCACCAAAGGGATCGAGCTTTCCCACTACATCGACCCGTCCGTTCCCTATGTTCTTTCCGGGGACCGCGTCCGCATCAAACAGATCCTCCTAAACTTGCTCAGCAACGCGATCAAGTTCACCCCCTCCGGAGAAGTCACCCTTTCCGTCGAGGTGAAATCCAAAAAAGACGGGCAATACGAGCTGGAATTCTGCGTCCGCGACTCGGGCATCGGCATCCCGCAAGAAGCGCAGGAAATCCTCTTCCTCCCTTTTTCCCAAGCCGATTCTTCGATCACCCGCCACTACGGCGGCACGGGCCTCGGTCTGGCCATCTGCAACCAGCTCGTCCGCCTGATGGGCGGCAACATTTCCGTCCGCAGCAAAGTCGGCTTCGGCTCGGAGTTCTCTTTCAATGTCCTCCTCGCGGAAGGAGAACTCCCGAAATCCGGAACAACAAAACGCAACTCCTTGAACGGCATACGGATGCTGGTCATCGACGATATGCCGATCAACCGCCAACTCCTCGCCGCTTTCGGGCAAAAATGGGGGATGCGGGTCGCCGAAGCCGACGGCGTGGATTCCGCCCTCGCCCTCCTCGATTCGGGGGAAACCTTCGACTGCATCATCTTCGACTACCTCATGCCGAAGATGGATGGTGTCGAGCTTGCCGCAAAATTCCGCGAGGCTCCTTCCACCGCCTCCGCCAAACGCATCCTCCTGAGCTCGATCAACGAAACCTCCCTCCAGCTCCCCGAAGGCCTTTTCTACGCAGCTCTCACAAAACCGCTCCGCCCCTCCCGCCTCTTCGACCTCCTCCAGTCCGCTTTTGCCGAAACCCAAACTTCTACCTCTGCCGCCGTTATGGACTCCATCGACTTCACCTCTCTACGCATTCTTGTCGCCGAGGATAACCTCAACAACCGCACCGTCATCCGCCTCCTCCTAAAACAAATCGGCTGCTCTTCCGTGATGGTCGAAAACGGCGCGCTCGCCGTCGATGCCCTGGAAAAGGAAAACTTTGACATCGTGATTCTCGATGTGCAAATGCCGGTCATGGACGGGATTTCCGCCATGCGCCTGCTCTGCGAAAAATATGCGGGCGCCGCCCAACGCCCCTATTTTATCGCCCTGACCGCCAACGCCTTCATCGAAGACGAACAGTTCTGCCTCCAGGCCGGCTTCGACCGCTACATGGCTAAACCCGTCACCCTCACCCAATTGCGCGAGGCGATCAAACAGGCCAAACAACCGAAAACTTCCTAGTGCCCAGTCGATCTTGACTAGACACAAGTAATCTTTCCCTCTTCATGAGCCTTTCCCCTTTGTTTTCCCGCCCTCTCCCACCTCTGGAAAAAGAGGAAATCGAACGCTACGCCCGTCACCTGATTTTGCCGGAAGTCGGCATGGACGGCCAACGCAAACTCAAAGCCGCCCGTGTCCTCTGCATCGGCACGGGAGGACTCGGTTCCCCGGTTTCCATGTATTTGGCGGCCGCCGGGGTCGGCACGCTCGGCTTGGTGGACTTCGACTGCGTGGACCTCTCCAACCTCCAGCGCCAAATTTTGCACGGCACCCCCGATGTCGGAACAAAAAAACTCGAAAGCGCAAAAAAACACCTTCTCGCCCTCAACCCAAAAATCGAAGTCGTCACCCACGATTGCCGCTTCGAAGCCTCCAACGCCGCCGCACTCGTGCGCCCCTACGACCTCATCATCGACGGAACTGACAACTTCCCCACCCGCTACCTCTCCAACGATGTTTGCGTCTTTGAAAAAAAAGTCAACATCTACGGCTCGATCTTCCGTTTTGAAGGACAAACCACCGTTTTTGCCCCCCACCTCGGAGGCCCTTGCTACCGCTGCCTCTTCCCGGAACCCCCTCCCCCCGGCGCTGTGCCCAGTTGCGCGGAAGGCGGCGTGCTAGGCGTGCTTCCAGGAATCATCGGCATCCTGCAAGCCACCGAAACCATCAAAAGAATCTGCGGCATCGGCGAACCTCTCATCGGAAAACTCCTGCACTTCGATTCCTTGAAAATGAAATTCAGGGAATTCAAAATCCGCAAAAACCCCCTCTGCCCCGTTTGTTCGGAAAACCCTTCCATCACCGCCCCGATTGACTATGCGCAATTCTGTGGCTACCCTCCAAAAAAA
>DYNR01000237.1 GCA_020720945.1 Chthoniobacter flavus
CGATGGTGCAGGATGCGACCATTGATGGGGTGTTTGCCATTGCAGTGCCCGAGGCGGGGAGCGCGTGGTTTTTGTTTTTTGGAGGGGTGTGTTATTGGGGGGTGGTGGTTTTTGGGAAAGCGGGAAGACGGCGTGCGGGGTGACGCGAGAAAAAAAAGTTTTTTTTATTTGCCAAGGGGGGTGGAAGTCCGTAGGTTTTTGAAGCGTTATGAGAAAGTCATGGTTTTGGGTCTTGCTTCTCGGTTTTGTGGCGACGCTGGTGGCGACTCCGACGCCCCGCATGGAGCGGACTCGTGTAGCGGATGGGTTTGATTATCCGGTCGGGAAGCCGAATGCCGAGGGGTATTATATGGCCCGTGGTTTTTTGCCGTATCATCCTGGGGAGGACTGGAATTCTGTCGAGGGAGGAAACAAGGATTTGGGGGCTCCGGTGTATTCGGTGGCAAACGGGTTGGTAGTTTTTGCGAGGGATGCCAAACGCGGGTGGGGCAATGTCGTAATCGTGCGGCACACCTATATCAGCCAAGGGCGGTTGCAGAGCGTGGATTCTTTTTATGCGCATATGCAGAGGGTGACGGTGCGGGAGGGGCAGCAGGTGCTCAAGGGGTCGTTGGTTGGGACGATCGGGACGAACCGAGGGATGTATACGGCGCATTTGCATTTTGAGATGCGGAAGAATTTGGCTATCGGGATTAACCGGTCGGCGTTTCGCAATGACATGACGAATTATTTTCGGCCCAGCGTTTTTATTGATGCCAACCGGAACTTGCCTGGGGCGGGGCGGCAATCCATGGTTGCGGTCAATACCTTCACGCTTCCGAACAGCATGTTTGATCCTCCGGTGGACGAATCGCGCGGGGTGGTGTCTAGCAAGATGACCAACAGCAAGCCGAGTTTGCGGAAGACACCGCAGACGACGCGGGGGGGGGCTTCGACTTTTCGGGTGAACCGGTTCGAAGATTTGGGGGCGTTTTGATTTTTTGCGAGCTTGTCGTGGATTCGTTGGCAGGTCGTTCCGTTTCATTTTCGCAGGCTTCGTTTCATCCAGGGTTTGGTGCGAGGGAGGCGGAGGCGGGAGCGGAGGTTCCCCAGGAGGTTACGGTTTTTTCTTATTGCCAGCAGTTGTGCGCGGTTGGGTATTTTTTGTTTTTTTCGTTCCTTTATTCGTTGCAGTTTTTTTTTCTCAAGCTCGGGGAGAAAGTGGGGATCGGGAAGAGGTTGGGGAAAGAGGGGGAGGCGTTGCGTTTCCGCAAGTATCTTGGGGGGGCATACCGGGTTTTTTTGGGGGAGATGTGCCGGAAGGAGTTGCTGTGTTTGCGGGAAGAGGGGGTGGGGAGTTTGGAGGGAGAAGGCGGGTTGGTGATAGCGGCCAACCACCCCGGTTTTTTTGATGCGATCATTGTTTCGGCATTTTTGCCAGAAGTGGTTTGCGTGATGCGGGCGGGGCTTTTGAAAAATCCGTTGTTTTCGGGTGCCGCTTTGCGGAGCGGGTTCATCCCGAATGATTCCGGGGCAGATTTCGTTCGCTCCTCGGTGGCGAAGTTAAAGGGCGGCGAGAATGTTTTGATTTTTCCTGAAGGGACGCGGACGGGGGAAGGGCGGTTCGTCAACTCGCTCAAAGGAGGGTTTGCGCTCATTGCGATCAAAGCGAAAGTGCCCGTGCAGACTTTGTTGGTCGAGATGGAAGGGAATATGTTTCGCAAGGGGGTGCCCCTTTGGTGGCCGGCGAGATTGCCTGTGAAAATCAGGGTTCGGGTGGGCGAGCGTTTTTTTGTTGGGGAAGGGGAAAGTGCGCACCAGTTGACGGGTCGGGTGCAGGCGTATTTTGAGTCGGCGTTGGCGGGGACGGGGGGAGAAAAATGAGCGGGGAGGGGCAGGGCGGAGTCGTTTTGATTCCGAGTTACAACAGCGGGACCCGGCTGGTGCGGACGCTTGAAGAATGTTTGGCGGTGCACCGTCCTGTGGTGGTGATTTCCGATGCTAGCACGGACGGGAGCGAGGCGGCGCTGGAGGCGGTTGAGGGGCGGGGGAGCGCGTGGCATTTGCTCGTTCATGCAGAGAATGGCGGAAAGGGGCAGAGCGTTTTGAGCGGTCTGGAATGGGCGGAAAAGAACGGATACGAGTCTGCGTTGGTTGTGGATGCGGACGGGCAGCATCCGGCGGTGGCAATCCCGGAGTTTTTTTCGGTTGGTAAAAAATTTCCTGGGGCGATGGTGTTGGGGGTTCCTGTTTTCGGGGACGATGCGCCTGCGTTGCGGGTGTATGGCAGGAAGGTGGGGAACTGGTGGACGCAGGTTGTGACGCTGTGGGGAGGGATCGGGGATTCGCTTTTTGGTTTTCGGCTTTATCCGGTGGCGGAGGCGTTGCGTGTGATGCGTTCCGTGCGGACGGCGCGGCGATACGATTTTGACACGGAGTTGGCGGTGCGGCTTTATTGGGAAGGGGTGCGTCCTATCAACCGTCCAGTGCCGGTTTATTATCCGAGGCGGGAGGAAGGAGGGGTTTCGCATTTCCGGTATGTGAGAGATAACTTGTTGCTAATCAAGACCCATACGGGATTGTTTTTCGGGATGCTGGCGAGGTTGTCCCGGCTTCTCCGTTTTCGGAGGCGACCCTCTTTGCTTCCATGAGCAAGCGTCTTTTGCAGTCGTTGTCGGTTTTGGCTGGGGCGTTTGCGGTTCGTTCGTTTTTGCGGGGGGACACCCGTGCGGGAGCGCACGGGGTTTCGGCGGCATGGGCGATTTGGCATCTGCCGGGGATCCTTCAGAACTTCTCGTGCGGGTTGCCCGTGATGACGGAGTTTCAAACGCGAGAAAGAGAGATTTGGCTTACGATTGATGATGGGCCGACGCCCGAAGACACGGAGAAGATTTTGCGGGTTTTGGAAAAGCATCATGCGAGGGCATCGTTTTTTTTGATCGGAAAACGGGTGGAGCGGCATCCGGGTCTCGCGGAAAAAATCGTGCGGGCTGGGCATGGGGCGGAGAATCACGGATGGGCGCACAGGAGTGGTTCGATGTGGATGGAACCGTGCGAAATCGTGCGGGCGGACATGGAAAGGGCCAGCCACGCGATCCGTTGCGCGACGGGGAAGGAGCCCGTTTTTTTTCGGGCACCGGCGGGCAGGGTCGGGTTTGCAATGGTAGAAGAAGCGGAACGCCTCGGGTTGCGCGTCGTGGGGTGGAGTGCGAAAGGGGGCGACGGGACTTGTTGCGGGGCGTTGTGGGACGCGATGAACAAAGTGCGCCGGCAAGTGCGTCCGGGGGCGATTTTGGTGGTTCATCAAGGGGGGAGAAAGGGTCGGGCAGAGGCGTTAGACTATTTGTTGTATCATCTCGGGAAGGGTGGGTGGAGGACGGTTTTGCCGGGGCGAGGTTGTTTTTAGCTGAGAAATTGTGTTGGATTTCAATGAGTTATGAAGAAGTTTTCGTTTTTGTTTTTTGCGGTTGGCGTTTTGTTTTTTATCGGGGGCGCGGTTTTTTTTGTTGGTGGAGAGAAGGGGGAGCGGGAGGTGCGGTGGGAAAGCGGAGTTCTATTTTTTTCGGGGGAGGAAGGTGGAGATGTCGGGAGGGGAGGGGAAGGAGCGGAGGAAGAAATCGCGGCGGCGGGGAGGCGTTTGGCGGAAGCCGAAATCGAGATGCGGGTGTTTTTGGAGAAGCTGGAAACGGCGCGGCAGACGATTGAGGAAGCGATCGTGATGGTGCGCGAGCAGAAAGAAAACTATGATTTCGCTTTCGAGCGATACGAAAAATTGATGCCGTTGGTCGAGACTGGGGCGTTGGAACCGCTTGCGGCATCGCAAATCCAGAGTGCGTATATATCTGCCCGAGCGGCCTTTGCGCAGGCGAAATTTTTGTTGTCGCAAGCGGTGCGAGATTTTGGGAGCGAGGAGGGGAGGCGGTTGCGGCACGCGCAGTTGCAGAGGAAGATCGAAGCGGCCAAG
>DYNR01000505.1 GCA_020720945.1 Chthoniobacter flavus
CATCCTTTGGGCGGACGGTGTTCGAGAAACCCCGGGCGGTTCTTTTCGATAACGGACAAGAGGTGGAATGGAAATCCACGATGCTGGAACGCTACCGCCGGCGGGCGCCGGAGGTGGACGCGGCGCTGTTGGGGATGTATTTCGGCGGAGTGAACACACGAAAGGTGAAGTTGGCGCTTCGACCGCTGTTGAGAAACGCGCCGTTGTCGAAGTCGGCTATTTCGCGATTGATCGGGAGGCTGAAGGAGATTTTCGAGGCCTGGCGGACGTGTTCGCTGAAGGACGAGGTTGTGGCCTTCTTGTATCTGGACGGGTTTTACGTGAAGGCGCGGTGCGGGGGGCGGACCCAGCGGTTGCCGGTGTTGGCGGTGGTAGGGGTGCGACGAAACGGGGAGAAAATCCTCTTGGCCTTGGAGATTCGAGGCGGGGAAAGCGAGGCCGCGTGGCGGGATGTGCTGGAGAGTTTGGTCCGCCGTGGGCTGAAGAAACCCGTGTTGGCGATCGTGGATGGAAATCCGGGGCTGGCCATGGCTTTGGACAGCGTATGGCCGGGGGTGAAGCGGCAGAGGTGCGCAATCCATAAACTTCGCAATCTCCTGGCCCACGCGCCGAAAGGATTGCACGAGGAGATTCGGATGGATTTCCATGGGATCATCTACGCCGAGGACCGCGTGAAGGCCGAAGCGGCGTATGAGGCGTTTCTCCGCAAATGGCGAAGGGAGTCGGCGGGAGTGGCGAAATCCCTGGAGGAAGCGGGGATGGAACTCCTGACGTTCATGGACTTCCCGGAAAGGCAATGGAAATCGCTCCGGACGACCAATCTGATTGAGCGGTTGAACCAGGAGTTCCGCCGCCGGGTGAAAACGCAGGGAGGATTCCCCAGCACGGAGGCGGTGCTGATCGTTCTGTTTGGGCTGGTGGCGTCGGGAATGGTCAAAATGCGGCGGATCGGGGGGTGGCAAGACATGGCCGAATCTCTGAACGTGGCTCCTGACTCATCCTTGTGCGTCGGCCAAGTGCCCTCAACCCCAAAACCAAGGGAGGCTATGGCCAAGGCGGCCTGAAAACACTATCATGCAACCTACACCCACGACGGAACGCTACCCATTTTCCACAACCTTCGGGACGCTGGC
>DYNR01000238.1 GCA_020720945.1 Chthoniobacter flavus
CTAGACGCAAAACTATGATCGATTACGAAAAAATCGAAGAAGCCGAATCTTACGGGAAGCTGCTGGTCGGCGCGCTTTTCGTTTCGCTATTGGTTCATGGAGCGATGCTTTATGCCGCATGGAGAATTCACCCGGAAGGATTTGGCGAGAGTTACTACGAAACAATCGTCCCGAGAAAATTTCGCCTGGCACCATCGACCATCGAGCCCGCCTCGTTTGATCAAGGCGAGGAAGAAAAAGCCGCAGAACCCGTCCGCCCCCAATCCATCGAAGTCCCTGATGATGTGATCGAAATGGGGAACCCCATTGAAAAATCTCCGGTTCCTTCCAAGATCGATCCGGCAAAAATCGCTGTTCCTGACTCCGTGCCACCGAGCGATTTTTCCTCATCGCTGAAAAAGGTTCAAGTCAGCGTTCCCACTTCCTCCGAATTAGACAAGGTCCGGGACCAGCTTTTGGAAACAGAACCCGCATCGCCAAGCCGACCTACTTTGAAATTACCAACCGGGGAAGGCATTGACGGCAAAATTGGGCCCGCCGCCGAAATGCGCGTCGGAAGCCTTCCAGGGTTCAGCAATATCGACGACTTGTTAGGCCAGACAGGGCCACTAGAAAAAGGGACACCGCCGCTCCAGTTGCCAGGAGATTTGCTCTTTGCCTACAATGAAGCCTCCCTCCGCGACGGGGCCATTGAAGAGCTAAAAAAACTCGGGGCACTGATCTGGAAAAACCCGAAGACCAAATTTCGGATCGAAGGGCATACGGACGCTTACGGTCCACTGGAATACAACTTCGGATTGAGCACGCAGCGGGCGGAAGCGGTCAAGTCGTGGCTGATCGAAAACATGGGGACAAACCCCGCGCAAATCAGCACCAAAGGGTTGGGCAGCAGCAAGTTACGAGTCCCGGCAACAGAGTCCGTCGAGGGGCAGGCGCAAAACAGGAGAGTCGAAATCATTTTGGAGGTGGAAAACTGATGCCGGGAGAAGGGGGGGGCGAAACCCATGTTTTGGGGAACGCTGTTTTCGAGAAGTCCGTCGCGCAGCTCAAAGAAAAAATACGGAAGTCGGAGTCCGCCCCTCTGGAAGCTTTCAAACGGTTTTTGAAAATCAACGAGCACCGGCTTTTGATCGCGCACAACGCGGGGTCGGAAGGGAAGGACTTGTGCCGCCGCCGGGCCGATTTGGTGGATGTCGTCTTCCGCGAGCTTTTCGATTGCATGAAATCGAAAACAGCGGGCGACATTGATTTTTCGGGGATAGCCGTTGCCGCATTCGGTGGCTACGGGAGAAGGGAGATGAACCCCTTCAGCGATGTGGATATCATGTTTTTGACCGAAGCGCAGACCTTGGATAGCGGGTTGGGAGATTTCATTCTGCGGACGACAACGGCCCTTTGGGACATAGGGTTTAAGGTGGGGCATTCCGTGCGTTCGATTTCGCAATCCATCGCCCAAGCGAACGCCGATTTAATGACGAAAACCGCGATGATCGAGTGCCGTTGTTTGACGGGAAACCGTGCGCTTTTCGCGAAGTTCCGGGAGCTTTTTGAAAAGTCCTGCCTGAAAGGGCGCGACATGGAATACCTGTCGTGGAGGTTGCAAAACCAGATCGAGTTGCACGAGCGCTTCGGGGCGAGCGTTTACATGCAAGAACCAAATGTCAAAAACGGTTGCGGGGGGTTGCGGGATTGCCAGAACTTGCTGTGGGTCGCGTATGTGAAAGAGCGGGTCCAAGACTTGGGCAAACTGGTCGATCTATCCATTCTACGAGAAACCGAAAAGCGTTCTCTGGAAGTGGCTTACGATTTTCTTTTGCGCGTGCGGACGCAGATGCACTACATCAACGGCCGGCCTATCGACAACCTCACCCTCCAGCTACAAGGAAAAGTTGCGACGGCTTTTAACTACCCGCAAAAAAACATCCTCAGGCGCTGCGAAGCCTTCATGCGGGATTACTACCAGCACACCCGGGAAATACTGACGATAACGGAGACGGCGATCGGGCGGATGGACTTGACCCCCGTCAGCCGGAGGCGGAGCCTCATGCGGCTACTACGGCTGCCTTCAGCGGGTGTAAAGTTCGATGGTCTAGTGGCAAAAGACGGTTTCATTTACCCCGAATCCCGCGCGATTTTCAAAGAAGATCCATCCCGGATGATGCGGGTCTTCCAACACGCGCAACTGCGCCAACTCAAACTCTCGACAGAGCTGAAAGACCTAATCCGGCGGAGGATTTTTTTGGTGGATCGCACCTTCCAATACGCGAGGCTCAACCGCGAAGTTTTTTTGGCGATCCTCTCGCGCAAAGGCAAAGTAGGGAGAATCATGCGAGAGATGCACGACACGGGATTTTTGGGGAAATATATGCCAGAATTCGGCGCGTTGACCTGTTTGGTGCAGCACGAGTTTTTTCACCGCTACACTGCCGACGAACACACGATCGTGTGTTTGGAAAAGCTGGATTCCGTGCTTTTTTCCGAAGAGAACAAGCTGGCTGGATACCGTTCCCTTTTCCAGCGGCTAGAAGACGGAGCAATGCTGTATCTCGCTCTATTGCTGCATGATACAGGAAAAGCGGCGAACCGGAGACACCACGAAGAAGCGAGCGCGGAACTGGCCCGCAAAGTGGCGAGGCGCATCCAGCTCAGCCCCGAGCGCCGCAAGATGCTCATCACGCTGGTGGACGCGCACTACTCTCTCTCCAAAACCTCGCAATCCAGGAATTTGGACGACTCGGTGACCATCACGGAGTTTGCCGGAATCGTCCGGAACCGCCCGACTCTCGACTCCCTGATGTTGCTGACCTTGGCCGACGGGATGGGCACGAGCGACCAAAACTGGTCGGACTGGAAAGAGACTTTGGTTTGGCAACTTTACCGCCAAACGGCGGATTATCTGGAAACGGGGCCGTCGGCATTCGAACGAAAAGAAAAAAATCGGGGACTGCTGAAAGCCGCAGTATCCGAACGATTGCCCTCGTTTTACGAAGAAGAGTTGACCGCGCATTTCGAAAATATGCCCGAGCGGTATTTCCAAGCGTTCGATGTCGCAGAAATTGCCGAACACCTGAAACTGTTTCACGAATTTTTTGAGAAACTGCAAAAAGAAGCCGAACCCGCTCTCCAACCGGTCGTCCGCTGGATCGAAAGGTTGGAGCAAGGCCACAGCGAAGTTTGGGTCTGCGGCTGGGATCGTCCCGCGTTGCTGGAACGGATGGCGGGTGCGTTCGTCGCATCCAAGCTCAACATTTTAAGTGCCGATGTTTTTACCCGGGCCGACCAAATCGTGATCGATATTTTCCGGGTTTGCGACTTGCGCCGCGAACCTGTCCATTCCGCAAAAGACAAAGCGTTTTTCGAAAAGTTGCTGGCCAAATCCCTAGAAACCGAGTCGTTCAACTTCACCCCGCACTTCCAAAAAGAAACGGGCATGAAATTTTACCGCTTGAGCCAGGAGTTCGATTTGCCGACCCGCGTGGTGATAGAAAACCGTTTGCACCCGATCTACACACTGGTGGAAATCCAGACCCCCGACCGCCCCGGCCTGCTTTACGACCTTTTGCGGGCTTTCAATTTTGCGGGCGTTTCCATCGAGCTTTCGAGAATCACGACCGAGATGGATGTCGCCATCGACGCATTTTATGTGACGGCAGAAAACGGGAACAAAATTCTCGACGAGCAGCATATCGATCTTTTGCAGAAGCTGTTACAAAAAAGTGCCGTAGGGGAAACCCTCTCTAGATGAACGGAAAAAATCGAAATACGGAAAATGGAATTGACGCGGAGAAAAAATCCCTTTACTCTCGTCTGTCTCGATCTGGTGAGGTGGCTGAGTGGTCGAAAGCAGCGCTTTGCTAAAGCGCCGTAGTCCAAAAGGCTACCGAGGGTTCGAATCCCTCCCTCACCGCGCCC
>DYNR01000239.1 GCA_020720945.1 Chthoniobacter flavus
GCCATCCCACCATATCTTGGTATGGGTCTGACGCGTCAACTGAACGACATCCCGTGCTGGCCGCGATGTGTAATAGCTGGGAATTGTTGTTTCAATGTAGGCTGTTGCCATGGAATATTTCTTTGGAAATTGTCTAGCTCATCTACGGCGGGAATGGAAGCCCGAATTCAAAGAACTTTTGCCACCTCACTCATGCGGGGTCGGGTTTAGAGAAAAACTTTCCATTTCCGCCTGCGCTGTCCCCCAAAACAGTTTTGCTTCGCCACGAAACGGCAAGTGCAGGCCGTCGTCGCTCATCCAGACAGTTCCTCCACGGAAAAGCCCGTGAGGCGTAAGTTGCCCTTTTTTATCTCCCTTGGTTTCTACGCGTTGCGCCCGGATATCGACCCGCCACGCAGCGGTTTCCCGCCCGTTCCATCGGACTGTTTCTTTCCCGAACCCGCTCGCCTCAACCCAGTAAAAACTTTCGCCAGAGAAGCACAAGACTCCAACCGTTTCCCCGCAATCCAAGCCGAGGCTACGAATCAGCAACATCGCAGAAAATAAATCGCGCACCCCTGGAACAGAAAATTGCTTCCACGGATTTGTCTCGTCCGAAGGCTCTCGCTGCCGCCGTCTTCCGACTTCTTTTTCCGAAAATTTTGCATCAATCCACACCCTGTGTCGCGCATATCGCTCTTCCTGCCAAAACCAAAGCGGCACCAGTCCGTCTTTCACGCCTTCCCCGCGGTAAGACGCATCCATTTTCCATAACGAGCGAACGATCCCGCGGCTGCTCCCTTCAATCCAAACCGCATAGTTCCCGTCTTCGCGCGATGCAAAATTTATTTCCGCTTCTCCTGAATCCAACCCGGACCAGCGAAAACGAAACTTTGCAGAAAACGAAAAAAGCTTTGCCGTTTTCCCTGGGCGCACCGGGTTCAACAGCGGGTGTCCGACAGGCAAACCCTCCCCGCCCCTTGCTCCGCAACAGGCGACCGCCAGCACGACCAGCCAAACTGGAATCAGGATTTTTCTGATGGCGGTATCACGGATACGAGCGTTTCGGTAGCGATCCAGCCTTTTTTTCCGCCGGGCAACGATGCGTAAACCCATTTTCCGCGACGGGAGTGAACCCGCAAAACGGAACCAGGGCGCAAAGTTTCTATCGCTCCCGCATGATCAACTGGATTTACTTGCAAAGGAACAGGTTGCGGAGCCACAAGGACGGCGAGTTCCCTGTCTGCGACCAGCGGATCTGCCGCGGATGTCCAAGCGAGTAACCCGGTTCCAGAAAGAAACAAAGCCGCCCCGAACCACGCCGGAAACGCTGCTGTTTTTTCTCCCCAAAACGCAGAAACAACCAAAAACGCCCCAGCCCAAAAAAGGACGGCACCAAATGCCCATGGCGCAACTCCCCCGAAACGGCGGATGAAATCCTGTTGCTTGCCTTCAACGGGAATGGCGAGCTTGTTGTTTTTGCGGAGGGAATTCAAAGCGGCAGAAACTTCTCGCAACGATGGGTCTAACGCATTTGCCCGCAAAAAAGAAAGAACGGCCGACGCGACCTCCCCGCTTTTTTCTTGCGAAAGCCCCAAGTTAAAATATGCGGCCGCCGACGGCCCATCGCGGTCTAGCGAAAGTTGGAATTGCCTCGCCGCCAACGGGTAATCGCCCGAATGAAACGCTTGCAATCCCGCGTCGAAGGGCGGGACGGAGTCTTGGGCGAACGATGGGGCATTTGCTCCGAGAAAGAGAAAAACCGCAAGAACCGCACAGGTCGGGATTTTTGAAAATTGATTTTTTTTCATCGCGTTACCTCACTTCAGTTGTTTGCTCAAAGCCTGCAATGCGGCCTGCGTAGCTTCTCTTTGGCTAGCATTTGGCTCCTGCGCTTTGCTGGAAAATTTCAGCTCGCTATTCCAGCTAAAAACCCGGGCGATTTCCGCACGCAATTCCGGTGTCAAACGGCTATCGTTCGCCAAAGAGTTCTCGTCGCCAACCAGTTCAGGGTCGTTGGCGGCGATTCGTTGCTGCCGGTGGATGAACTCCGCCGCCTTTTCAAAAAACTCTCGCCCGCTGATTCCAGGGGAGGAAAGAGCCTGCAAAACACGGGTTTGCTCTTTTTGCAGTTTTGCAATTTTCCCATACCGTCCCGCTTGTTTCCTTTTTGCAAATACGAGTCCTGCGAAGCCGAGCAATGCGACTAGTGCCGCCCCGTTTGCAATGAGATACTCGATTCGCAACGGAAACGCTTGAAAACTTCCGATGATGGGAACGGATTGCGGTTGAACCTCTTGCTTGGTTCCGGCATCGCCCGTGTCCGCCGTCTGCGGTGTCGGGGTTGCTTGCGGGGCAGGAGTCGGGGTGACGGGGTTTGCCGTTTGTTGTTTTGGCGGCGTTGCGGGGGCTTTCCCGCCACGGATTAAAACAGGCTGCGCATCTCCGCGGAGGGTGACATATTTCGCTTTTGCCGGGTCGAAATAAGAAAATACAGCGACGGGCGATTCCCGGACTTCCTGCATCGGCATCACGGTGATATCGAACACCTTGCTTCCGCTAAATCCAATGGGGTCGCTGGCGGTAAATTTGTCTCCCCCCGAGTAAGTGCGCCATCCATCGGTTCCTTCAAGTGCCGGTTGGACGACCGCGCCGAAATTTCCCTGCCCGCGAAGATCGGCGATCAATTTCATCGGTTCTCCGACTTCGGCTCTCGCGGGATCCATCCGCTGGGACAAAGTGAATTGGCCGATGGCACCAGAGAAATCCACCGGCTTCCCTTCTTTCGGTAAGTTTTTGACTTTCAAAGAGATTTCGTTGCTTTTGACGCTTAACTCCCGCCGTTCCCCCATCATTCCTCCAAACGGGTCACCTCCAAAAAAGTCATCGAAAAACGAACCCATCCGGTTTGGGCCAGAGAGCACCACGGAGCATGCTAGCTCGGCAGGTGAAACCACCAAATCCCCCGACTTTACGGGCGTGATGGCCGAGCGGAATGTTACCACTTGAAAGGGGACTCCGTTGATGGTTTCTCGCCGTTCTTCCGGTTCCGAGAGTTTTTCTGCGACGAAGCCTTCGCCAGAAAAAACAGGCATCTGCGATAGCTCGAAATGAAATCTCATGTCGAAATACGCCTTCACTTCAACGGGAACCATCTGTCCGACATAGACTTCCTTTTGGGGGAGAACGACTTCCATTTTTGCAATCTGGTCCACCGAGACTTGTTGCTGCCCTCCTGCCTGCTGTTGCTGGCGAGGATTCCTTTGCCGTTGTTGTCCCGGAAGTCCCTGCTGTTGCCCCTGCGCCCGCCCGCCCCCTCCAGGCGTAACCTTTGCCATGCCGCGCACTTCCAATTGCAACGGGCGAGTCGGGTAAGTCTTTCCCCCAACTTCGATCGCCAAAGAAGGAATCGTGAAACTGCCTTCCCTTTCCGGCCTCAAAAGATAGGTGTAATTGAGCGTTGTCGTCATTTGGAAGTTGATGACATTGACCTGTGTGGATTGCCCGCGGGACACAATCGGCAAACCGTCCAAAACGAAGTTGTCGGGGATTTTTGCGTGACGCGCATTCCCGCCCGTTACCGAAATCGTCAGTTCTACGGACTCTCCGACGGCAGCGATTTGCGGCGAAAGAGTTGCGTTGACCTCAACATTTTGCGCCAGCAAAACCCGAGGAAAAAACATCGCCACCAATACGCACAATGCGAAAACGGTTCCTGCTGCTTTGTTCTTCTTGTTTCGGTTCATATTACCAATCTCTGATGACTCCACTTTTCCTAGCTCGCTCGTTCAATTTTACCCGTTCTTCTTCGTTTCGCAACGCTTCTAATAATGCGCGTGCTTGCCTTTCACTCATTTCGCCATCCCGTTCTTCGACCTCAGGAACTGCTTGTGGCTCAGGAGATTCTTGTTGATTTTCGTTTGCTGACAAGTC
>DYNR01000240.1 GCA_020720945.1 Chthoniobacter flavus
TATAATTCCCCCCGATGAAAGAAAACTCCCTTTGGTCTAGGTTCCAGCAATATTTCCTCCGTTACAACGATCTCGGTATCTCGATGGATATCAGCAGGATGAATTTCCCTGATGATTTTTTCAGGAGGATGTCGGGGGCGGCTGACGAGGCGGTTCAAGCGATGAAGGTGCTCGAAGGCGGGGCGATCGCAAATCCCGATGAAGGGAGGATGGTCGGCCATTACTGGTTGAGGAATCCTGCGTTGGCACCAAACGACGAGATTCGCTCGCAGATCGAGGTGCCGAACCGCGAGATTTTTGCTTTTGCCAAGGAGGTTCATGCGGGAGGCATCAAGGGTTCGACCGGGCAGAAAATCACGGATCTTTTGGTGGTGGGGATCGGGGGATCTGCCCTCGGCCCGCAGCTTGTTTCCGACGCGTTGGCTTCGGCATCGGATCCGGTAAAAGTTCATTTTTTTGATAACACGGATCCTGACGGGATGGCCAAAGTTCTCGGTGGGTTGGCGGGGCGTTTGCCTTCCACGCTCGTTGTTGTTATTTCAAAATCTGGCGGGACGAAGGAATCGCGGAACGGGATGCTCGCCGCGCAATCCGCCTTCCGGGTCGCGGGCTTGGATTTTGCACCGCATTTTGTCGCCGTGACAGGGGAGGGGAGTTTGCTCGACAAGACGGCGGAGGCCGAGGGGTGGTTGCGGCGGTTTCCCATGTATGATTGGATCGGGGGGCGGACTTCGGTGATGAGTGCGGTGGGTGTTTTTCCCATGGCGTTGCAGGGGTTGGATGTTTGCGCGTTTTTGGAAGGAGCCAAGGCGATGGATGCGAAGACCCGCTCCGACGATGTTCCCAAGAATATGGCGATGTTGTTGGCGCTCATGTGGTTTTACGCCGGGGATGGGAAGGGGAGCAAAGACATGGTCGTATTGCCATACAAAGACCGGCTTTTGCTTTTTAGCCGCTATTTGCAGCAACTCGTGATGGAATCGCTCGGCAAGGAATTTGATTTGGATGGCAAGGAAGTCAACCAAGGCATCGCGGTTTACGGGAACAAAGGTTCGACCGACCAGCACGCTTATGTCCAGCAGTTGCGGGATGGGGTGAACAATTTCTTCGTGACATTTTTGGAAGTTCATTCGGCGGGGCAGGGGGATGCGGAAGTTGAGCCGGGGATTTTGTGCGGGGATTACTTGCAAGGATTTTTGAGAGGCACCCGCACTGCGTTGCACGAAAAAGGGAGGGAGTCCATGACCATCAGCGTCCCGAAAGTTGACGCGTTTTATCTGGGGTCGCTGGTTGCGCTTTACGAGAGGGCGGTCGGGTTTTACGCCTCGTTGGTGAATATCAATGCGTATCACCAACCGGGGGTGGAAGCAGGAAAAAAAGCGGCAGCACTGATTTTGGAATTGCAGGCAAAAGCGTTGGTTGCACTGGAAAGCGGCAAAGAGCCCCAGACGGCAGAGCAAGTCGCTTTGGCGATCGGAGCCGAGCCCGAGGAGGTCTATCATGTCCTCGTCCATTTGGGGGCAAACCGCGAGAAGGTCAAGCACGAGATGGCGAGAGTGCCTTCGGAAGATACCTTTGTGATCGGATGAGTTTGACTCCTTTTTTTCTCCGGCTGGGGGGGGCGGTTTGTTGCGTTTGTTTGTTGCTGTTTGCCGTGGGCGGTTGCGGGGGATCCGCCGAGTCCACGGGCGAGGTTTTGCGCAAACAGATCGGGGCTTATGCCGCCAAGCCCAGCCGGGAAATGGAGCAGAAAATCGAGGGGAATTTTGGCAAGCTCGACGAGGAGATTTCTGTTTTGCAGGGCGGGGGACAGGCGGGGAAAGCCGCTGATGCCAAGAGGTTACGCGACGAGTTGCGAGTGCAATACACTGCGGCGAAGATGGCGGCGGGAGTGAACAGTCTCAAAAATACGATCCAAGGGATCGGGGATTTGTTCAAGCAGGCCGGGGACGAGATCGGGGAAATGGTTCGCACCAACTCCGCAGGTCAGAATCCTTAGTGCTTGCGGCAGAGACTTCGTTTTTCATGAATTCCCCCACGAGCCTTCGCAAAGCCGGCATGGCGCTCCTCGCGTTGGGGATCGTTTTTGGCGACATCGGGACAAGCCCTCTGTATGCTTTTGGGACGGCGTTGGGGGCATCGGGCGGCGGGGATGCCATCGCCGTGGCATCCTTGATTTTGTGGACGCTTTTTCTTGTTGTGATGGTCAAATACGGGTTGTTGGTCATGCGGGCAAGCTATGAAGGGGAGGGGGGGATTTTTGCATTGATGGCACTGCTGCGGGAGACGGATGTTTTTTCGGGGAGGAGAGGGAAGTGGCTGGCGGGTTTGTTGGTTTTTGGGGCGGCGTTGCTATTTGGGGACGGGGTGATAACGCCCGTCATTTCGGTGTTGAGCGCGGTGGAAGGGGCGGGGACGATCAATCCGGATTTGGAAAAATACGAAGTTCCGGTCGCGGCGGGGATTTTGGCGGTTTTGTTTTTGAGCCAAAGGTTCGGGACGGGGCGGTTGGGTTTTTTGTTTGGTCCGGTGATGCTCGTCTGGTTTCTTTCGTTGGCTGTTTTGGGAGGTTTGCAAGTGTGGGCGGTGCCGGAAGTCCTTGGCGCATTCAATCCTGTGCGAGGTTTTTCCTTGCTGTTTCACGACGGGTGGGTTGCGGCGGCCATCGTGGGGGCGGTTGTTTTGGCGGTTACAGGGGCGGAGGCTCTTTATGCGGACATGGGGCATTTCGGGCGACCTGCTATTTTGGGCGCGTGGCGGTTTATTGTTTTTCCTTCCTTGATGCTCAACTACTTGGGGCAAGCGGCGTTGGTTGTCCAATCGCCTGCCGCGGCGGAGAACCCGAATTTATTTTTTTTGCTGGCACCTTTGGGCGGGTGGCGGGAAGCGTTGGTCGTGCTGGCGACGGTCGCGACGGTCATTGCTTCGCAGGCGTTGATCAGCGGGGTGTTTTCGCTGACTGGGCAGGCGATCGACCTCGGGTATTTCCCGCGTTTTTTTGTCAAGCACACGAGCCCGCACACTAGGGGGCAGATTTACATTCCACTCGTAAACTATTGTCTGGGAGCGGTTTGCTTGTTGTTGTTGCTGGGGTTCCGGAGCAGCGAGTCTTTGGCTAACGCATATGGGGTAGCGGTTACGGGGGCGATGGCAGTGACTTCGGTGGCGTTTTGCGTTTATGTTGTGGCGGTCGCCCGGAAGCCCGCGTGGGTTGGGTGGTTGCTTTTGGTCGGGTTGCTGGCGATTGATTTGCCTTTGTTTTTGTCCTGCATGAGCAAGGTGCTTTGCGGGGGGATGGTTCCTTTGCTGTTAGCGTGCGGGGTGGCGGCGGTGATGCTTACTTGGAAGAGAGGGAGGACGCTCGTCCACAAGACGATGAGTTATGGGGCGGTTTCGCCGGAGGAGTTGGGCGAGAGGTTGGAAAACGGGGAATACAATCGCTCGAATTGCACGCAGGTTTTTATCGTGCGGAAGTTGCGCCCGGAGTCGGCGATCGCAAACATTTTGGAGCAATACAGGAGGGTGCAGATCGTCGGAGAGCAACTGGTGATTTTGTTGCTCGACCCAGGGTGGCGGAATCCTTTTAGCAAAGTCGAAGAAATCCGCATCCAGCCTTACCAAGGGAACCTTTGGATCGTCACTGCCAACCATGGTTTTATGGTGGAGCCAGATGTCCCGGAAATTGTGAGGCAGGTCGAGGTGCAGAGTGCGGGTGCCTTGTGGTGTCCGCCCGAGAATACTTTTTACATTGTTTGGCACGAGTTGGTTTTGTCGGGCAAGGAGAGGTTGATGCCCCGTTGGCAGTGCAGGCTTTACGCCTTTTTGAGCCGAAATGTTTTGCCGGGCTTGGATTATCTGGGTATCCCGCCCGAACGGTTGGTGATTTTGAACTGGATGTTCCGCATTTAGT
>DYNR01000241.1:0-1180 GCA_020720945.1 Chthoniobacter flavus
CCTCTTGCCAAACCCATCTTTTTTTGTTCCAATCCACCACAGTTCTACCCGCATTACCCTATTACTAAAATGGCTAAATCCCTTCTTATCCTCACCGTTCTGCTTTCGTTGTCCACCGCTGGAGTCGGCTACTTGAACCTCCAAAAAAGCGCGGAATTAACCGAAAAAAACAGGAGTTTGGACAGCAGCTTGAGCACCGCAAAATCAGACGCTTCCAAGCTGAAAAAAGAGCTCGCTTCCGCCCAAGAAAAACAGGCGACTGCGCAAAAGGAAGTCGATGATTTGCAAGCACAAATCAAGGCGACTGCAACCAATGCGGAACAGGCCGTCGCCCAGGTTTCCCAGCTCGATACGCAACTCAAAGAGAAGGAGGATGCCATCGCAAAACTGAAGGAAGAACTCCAGGCCCAAACCGCAAAAGCCGAGGAAATGAAGTCGTCTTCTTCGACCTCTTCAGCCCCCGCCCAAGGCAGTGCCGATGTGGAAGCCGCCATCCAAGAACAAAAAACTTTGCTGGAAAAAACCCAGTCGGAACTGGCTGCCGCAAACGCTAAAATCGCTGAACTTTCGACTTCAAAAACCGCAAAATCTTCTTCCTCTTCCTCGGTTGTGGATTCTGCTGGCTCGCCTTTCGGCTCCCCCTCCCTTCCCTCAAGCGACCTTTCATTGACTCCGGGAAAATCAACCTCCTCCCGCCCCGTCAATAAAAACTTGCAAGGCCAAGTCCTCGCCGTCAACCAAGGCTGGAATTTCTTGGTTCTCAACATCGGCAACCGCAACGGGGTCACAAAAAATACGGAAATGCTCATCACCCGCGATGACCGCTTGATCGGCAAAGCCCGCATCACTTCGGTGGAACCTTCCAGCTCCATCGCCGACATCGTGACAAACTCTGTCCCGCGCGGAATGTCAGTCCAACCGGGCGACCGCATCGTTTTCGCCGACGCAAACTGATCTATCCATGCCGGCACTCCGAAAATCTGCTTTTTTTGTAACCGCTTCCGTCGCTTTGCTTTGCGGCGGTTGCCAAACACCGTCGAACACCGCTTCCGCCCCGAAGCCCGTCGTTTCGCCTAGAAAAGAAAGCACGATTCCTTGGAACCGCCCCGCACAGTGGGAAGGCGGCGGCACCATGGGTTCTGCAATGCAAGGAACCCGCTAAGGAGCCGCTAAGGAGCCG
>DYNR01000241.1:1280-3904 GCA_020720945.1 Chthoniobacter flavus
CCGCTAAGGAGCCGCTAAGGAGCCGTTCACAACAGCTCCCAAACCCCCTCCGCCTTGCCTCTCTGCAAAACTTGAAAACCTGCTTGGATGCTCCGGGTCTGCATCGGTCGATAGGAATCGGCAAAACACGATTAAAACCCAGAAGCAAAACCAAAAAGCAAAACCTAGCCACCTCTCCGCTCGCTCCTCATGTCTGGCAGAATCTTGGTCATCCGCGGCGGTGCCATCGGTGACTTCGTCCTAACCCTGCCCGCCATCCACCTCCTCCGCTCGGCTTTCCCTTCCGCCCATATCGAAATCATGGGCTACCGCTCCATCGCCGCCATCGCGGAAAACCGCTTCTACGCCCAAGCTTCTCGCTCGATCGAATACGCCCCGCTCTCCCGCTTCTTCACGAAGGATACCGACCTCCCCTCCGACCTCGTCCGCTATTTTTCATCTTTCCATCAAATCGTCAGCTACCTCTACGACCCCGATTCGATTTTTTCGGGAAACTTAACCCGCGCTGGCGCAAAAGATTTGATTTGCGGCCCAGGAAAAATCCTTCCCCACCAGCACGCAACAGCGCAACTCGCCGCCCCTCTCGAAAAACTCGCCCTCTACCTAGAAGACCCCTGCGCCCACCTCTACCCCTCCACACAAGACCTAGCGACCGCCCGCCAACTCTCGCCCCTCTCCGACATCCCCGACCTTTCCCGTTGCATCGCCATCCACCCAGGCAGCGGCGGCAAAAAAAAGAACTGGCCTACCTCTCGCTGGCTCTCGCTGCTGGACCGCCTCTTGGCGGAATTTCCCGACCGCCCCGTCGCCGTCCTCGGCGGCGAAGCGGACTCCAACGAACTCTCTGCATTCCAACAACATACAGAAAAATCCAAAACCTCCAACCGCGTTTTTTTCCTCGCGGATTTACCGTTGCCGACCGTCGCCGCATTCCTCCACCTCGCGGGCGTTTTCCTCGGGCACGACAGCGGCATTTCCCACATCGCCGCCGCCGCTGGCTGCCCCTCCCTCCTGCTCTTCGGCCCGACCGACCCCGCCATCTGGGCACCAAAAAACCCGCAAATTCGCATCCTCCATGCACCCTCCTCCTCGATGGACTCCCTCTCGGTAGATTCCGTTTTCCTCGCCGCCCTCCCCCTTTTGATGCCATGACCCGACCTTCCCAAGAAATCGTTCTCTCCGTTGACCCGTCTCTACGCGGCACCGGTTACGCCGTGACCGTTTCCCGCAACAAACCCGCCTGCATGGAATACGGAGTCATCCGCCTAGACAAAAAACTCTCCGTCGCCGCTTGCCTCTTGGAAATCAACACCATCCTCAACGAAGTCATCGAACGCCATTCCCCCTCGACCTTTGTCATCGAAAGCACGATCTATGTCCAAAGCCACCAGACCGCGATCCTTTTGGGCTCCGCACGAGGTGCCGCCCTTCTCGCCGCCGCCAAACACGGGCTTCCCATCCACGAGTTCGCCCCCCGCAAAATCAAACGCGCCGCCGTCGGACGCGGTGCCGCAACAAAAAATCAAGTCGCCTTCATGATGCAAGCCATTTTTGGATTGCCCGAACTCCCCCCCCCCGATGCCGCCGATGCCCTGGCCGCCGCCCTCACTTACCTCCAATCTCCCGAATGCCGCTTCCCTTCTCTCGTCCCGTGAATCCATCCCTCACCACCACCTCCCTCGACCGCATCTCCTACAACGATGCCCTCGCCATCCAAGAACAAACCGTTGCAGACCTCCGCAAAGGCCTTTGCCCCGAGACGCTCTTCTTGCTGGAACACCACCCCGTCTATACCATCGGCCGCCGCAGAGACAAAAGCAGCCTCGGCATGGAAGCCCTTCTCCCCCACCCTGTTGTGGAAATCAACCGCGGCGGACAAGCCACCTTCCACGGCTACGGGCAACTCGTAGGCTACCCGATCTTAAACTTGGACTCCCTCGGGCGCGACCTCCACCTCTACCTCCGCTTCCTGGAGGATGTCCTTATCGCCCTTTGCTCTTCCTTCGGTGTCTCTGCCTCCCGCCGCGACGGCCTCACGGGCACATGGGTCGGCGAAAAAAAAATCGCGTCCATCGGCGTCGGTGTCCGCCACTGGATCAGCATGCACGGCTTCGCCATCAACATTACCCCCGAATCCCTCGAAGGCTTCCGCCACATCGTCCCCTGCGGCATCGCCGCCGTCCAAATGACCGATCTCTCCACCGAATCCGGCTCCCCACTCTCTCTCGATACCGTGGCATCCGCGGCCTCCTCCATTTTTTCGGAAAAACTAACTTCTCTCCGCAACGCAATTTCCGCCCAACAATGAAAAACCAAATCCTCGCGGCAGAACAATCCCCGCACTCCCTCGTGTTCAGTCAAGATTGAAATGACGCTTAAAACGCCAGATTTTTGGTTCAGGGCAAGGCAGAAGCCCAAGGTGCTATCAGGCGATAACACCTTCGGGCTGACAACGCTGCACTGGAACAAAAAGACAAGTTCAATGCGACATTCCATGATTGACTGGACACTAGAATCTCTCTACCGGAAAAACCCGCCCGCTTTCGAGGCTGCTCTGCGCGATTCCTTGGCTTTCCTCTTCCCTCCCCTCTTCAACTTCCGCTAAAAAACTGTCCCATGCCCTA
>DYNR01000506.1 GCA_020720945.1 Chthoniobacter flavus
TGGGCAGCAAGGGCTTGGAAAAAACCAAGGAATACGCACTGGGTCTTTTGCGTGTTTTTTCCCGAGTTTTATGGCGTCCTTTCAGGGCTTGAGTTTCGGGTGATTCCAATTCCTAGGGCGATGCCCCAGGCTATCCCATTGCGCACCGTTGGTGCTGGGAAGGCATCCGCAATTTTCTATTTTTCTTCCGTGTGAGTTGTTTCCCCTTTTCTGATTGCTCGCCCGTATATCTCCTTTGTTTTCCTCAGGCATCAGGAGTTCTGAGGTTGGGATAAAAAGATTGTCAAAGCGTTCACTCTTGGAAGACAATAAGGGGATGATGATCGATACGCACGCACATTTGGATTATTCGGTTTACGAAGAGGATTTCGCAGATGTTTTACGGAGGGCGGAAGAAGCGGGGGTTATGCGGAGCGTGTGCATTGCGACAGGGTTGGAGAGCAGCCGCAAGGTGGTGGCATTGGCAGAACAGCATCCGCAGTTGTATGCGGCAGTCGGGGTTCACCCCTGCAACGCGCACGAAGAACCCGAGAGCGCGATCGGAGAAATCGAAGCACTTTGTTCGCACCCGAAGGTTGTTGCTATCGGGGAAATCGGGTTGGACTATTACAGGCTTCCAGAGGATCGGGAGGAGGCGGAGCGGATGGTGGCAAAACAGAAACAGGTTTTTCGGGCGTTGATGGAAGTGGCGGAGCGGGCGAAAAAGAATGTGGTGGTCCACCAGCGTTCGTCTTGGGGGGAGACCCTAGATTTTTTGCGCGAGTATTCTGGAAAAGTGCGGTGTGTTTTGCACTGTTTCGGAGGGACGGTGGCGGAGGCTCGCGAAGTTTTGGCGATGGGGCATTTGGTGTCGTTCACGGGGATTGCGACTTTCAAAAACGGGGGGAATGTGCGGGCCGTTGCCGCAGGGTTGCAAGAGGGGGAGTTCATGCTCGAAACGGATTGCCCTTACCTTGCGCCGGAGCCTTATCGGGGCAAACGATGCGAGCCTGCGTATGTTAGGGAAATTGCGGTCGCGTTAGCGGGGGTTCGGGGGGAAACGCTCGAGAGCCTTGCCGCGCACACGACGAGGGTTGCCGAAGAATTTTTTTCTTTGCCCTCGCAGGGGTGAATTGCACGAGGATTCA
>DYNR01000242.1 GCA_020720945.1 Chthoniobacter flavus
GTGGCACGACACCGCTTTGGACGGGAAGGCACGACTTCCCGCCCTTGCATCGCAATCTCTTCTCCATCAACCAGCACCTTCCTCCGCCAAAAACCATCCAGCATCCCCCGCGCGCAGCGCCTTGCTTCCCCTTGTCCCTTGTCCCTTGCCTCTTGTCGCTTGCCTCTTCCCCCTCCCCCTTTTTCTCTTCCCACTTTTCTCTTCCCCTCTTCCCCTCCCCCCTTGCAACACCCATTGTTGCACTAACCACTAACCCCTAACCCACCCCGCCCACCTTCGTCTTGTGAAATTTCGTATCGGCATCGATCTCGGCACGACGAACTGCGCTCTAGCGTGGACTGCCACTTCGGATTGGGAAGGAAACTCGCAAATCCTCCCGATCCCCCAATCCGAAACCGCCCATTCCTCCGTCTCCTTGCCCACCCTTCCTTCGTTCCTCTACTTGCCCCCCGCGCCCTCGGGCAACGAATGGATCGTCGGACGCTTCGCCCGCTCGAAAACTTCGGAAAATCCGGGACGCACCGTCTCTTCCGCGAAGTCATGGCTCGTCCACCACGCCGCCGACCGCCGCGCGAAGTTCCTCCCTTTTGGCTCGGACGAAATTTCTCCAGACTCGCGGGTCAGTCCCGTAGAAGCCCTCGCCGTCCTCCTCCGCTCTCTGGCTTCCGCTTGGGATGCCGCAAACCCCTCTGCCCCCCTCCGCGACCAAGAGGTTGCCATCACCGTCCCTGCCTCGTTTGACCCTGCCGCCCAACAACTTACTCTCGATGCTGCCGCCTTGGCTGGAATCCAAAAATCGGTCGTCCTCCTCGAAGAACCCCAAGCCGCGTTCTACGCCTGGATGGAAAAAAACGGGAAATCTCTCTTCGCAATCGAAGGCGAAACCAAACCAAACGCCTTCGTCCTCGTCGTGGATATCGGGGGCGGCACGACCGACCTGAGCCTCTTCCAAATTTCCCCCTCCACCGAAAATCCCTCCCTCCCCCACCTCGAACGAATCGCCGTCAGCGACCACCTGCTCCTCGGTGGCGACAACCTGGATTTGGCTCTCGCCCACCACGCGGAAAAAAAACTTCTCGGAGACGGGCAACTCCCTCCCGCAACCTTCGCCCAACTCGTTGCCCGTTGCCGCGAAATCAAAGAAAACGCTTTTTCTTTCCCCGAAAACGATGCGGGTGCCCCATCCTCTTGGCCCATCGCAGTAGCGCTCCCCGGAGCATCCCTCCTCGCCGGTTCCATGAAAACCGAAATCTCCGCCTCCGAGCTTTCTTCCGTTTTGCTGGACGGCTTCTTCCCTCCTGTCGGCGCAAAAGAATCCCCCCTTCTCTCCTCCGCCGGGTTGCGGGAAATGGGCCTCCCCTACGCGAAAGACCCCGCCATCACCCGCCACCTCGCCGCCTTTTTGCAAGGCCGCCAACCCGTTGATTTCGTGCTGTTTAACGGCGGTGTCACAAAGTCCCACCAAGCCCGCGAAAGAATCTTGGAAAACTTGACGCGCTGGCAAAATGGAAACGCCCCAAAAGTTCTCTCGAACCCCGACCCCGACCTTGCCGTCGCCGCCGGTGCCGCCCGCTACCTGCACATCCGCGCCCACGGCGACGCCTCCTACATCGAAGCGGGCGCATCCCACGCCTACTACCTCGGAACCTCCGGTGGCAAAGCCCTCTGCATCCTCCCGATGGGCGCAAAACCAGATTCTCCCCACCTCGCCTCCCACCCCGCCCTCCGGGCTTCCCTCAACCGCCCCGTCTCTTTTCCTCTCTACCGAAACGCGAAAAAAAAACTCGATGTCGCCGGGTCTGTCGCCGACCTCGCCGACCCAAATTTTTCGGAACTTCCCTGCATGGAAACCGTCTTGTCTTCGCCGGGAAAATCGAAAAGCAACGAGAAAATCCGGGTAAAAATCCGCACCTCGCTGCGCTCCACCGGCACCCTTCAAGTCGAAGTGCTCAACGAAGAACCCGGCGGGAAAAAAGACCCTCCGTGGCCCCTTGTTTTCGCTCTGAGAAAACCCGCAAACACCCGGCAAAACCAGGCCGAAAAAAACGCGCCGCAAACCCCTGAAAAAAGTCAAACCTACGAAGAAGATGCTGTTTCTAAGGCATTTGCAGCAATGCTAAAATTGCTTCCCCCCGCCCGCCAACGACAAAAATTAACGGCGAACCTCCTTTTTTCGGCTGCCGAAACCACCCTGAAAAACCAAAAGTCTTCTTGGTCTGGCGGCATTGCCCGCTCGCTCTTCGACCGCTGGATCGAAACCGCGGATTGTCGCTCTTCTTCGGCGGAAACCGAGGAAGCTTGGCTGCAAGTCGCCGGGTTCCTCCTCCGCCCCGGTTGCGGGCTAACAGGCGATCCCGAACGAGTCCTCCGCCTGGGCGCAATCCTCGCCGCCGCTCCCGCCCATCCCGCCCGCGCAGTAAAAATCCAACGCTGGATCGCCGCCCGCCGCATCGCCGCTGGTTTGAGTTCTCTCACCGCAGAAAGCATCTGGGCCGCCGCATCCAACGACTGGCCGCAGTCCTCCCAACCAAGCGCGGAAATCGCTTTGCTCGCCGGCGCGCTCGAATCGCTCCCCTCTTCCATCCGCCTGCCCGTCGCGGAAAGAATCGCCGCCGCCATCGCCCTCTCACCCGACCAAACCTCCTTCTGGAAAGCCCTCGGTCGCCTCCTCTCCCGCTCACTTTTCCACGCAGGAACCGAACAGGTTCTGCCCCCCGATTCCGTCGAATCCATCTGGGCTCTTCTCCGCGATGTCCCCCTCGCCGAATCCTCTCGCCCGGAAGCCTCTTCAGCATGGCTCCGCGCCGCCCGTCTGACAGGACTTCGTCCGCTCGATGTCCCGAAAAACACGCGCCACCAAATCTCCGACCTCCTGAAAAAATGGGGCACAAACAATGTCCGCCTCCAAGTCCTCCACGATGTCATCCCCCTCACCTCGTCGGACCAAGCCTCTCTCTTGGGCGAAAGCCCGCCGCCCGGACTCTCCCTCGAACCCATCTAACTCCGTGACCGCCCCTCGTCTTTTCTCCCCAAAAAAACTCGCCCGCTCCCAGGTCTTCCATTTCGCAAAAGTCCTTTACCTGAATCAGTGAGATAACTGCTGTGAATCTCTGCAATCAATTGGGCTGCAACGGCTTGGAAAAAACACGCAAAAGACCCAGAGGGTATTCCTTGGTTTTTTCCAAACCTTTTCGCTCCAATGCCTTACAGATATTCTTTGCATTTATCTCACGGATTCAGGCTTTATTCTCACACGCTAATGCCTTTGCTTCGCCGCTTTGTCATCGCGCAAAAGGATTTCTTTTTCCGCGCCGTCTCGCCTTTCAAAACCCCAGTCCCCGGCTTGACCGTCTCGGACCCAACCCCACAAACCCCTCTTCCTTCCCCCTCCCCTTTTCTCTTTGCCGACACCCCGCTGCGCCTCTGTGGTTCCTTCTCCAGTATTCAGAAGTCAGGATTCAGGAGTCAGAAGCCCGCCCCACTTTTTCCTCTTTGTGCTCCTTGTGTTCTTTTGCGGCTATTCTTCCGTTTTTTTAGCCGCAAAGGAACGCAAAGAGCGCAAAGAAAAAAAATTTATCCGCAGATTGCACAGATTTTCGCAGAGAAAAAAGTGGGTGCTTTCTTTTTCGTGTGTTTCGTGTCTTTCGTGGTTCCTTTTCCCCCTTCAGCTTTCAAGTTTCAGCTTTCAACCTTCCCCCTACTTTTTCCTTCCCTCCCCCACAGCCGGGACGGCTGTGCTACATTCCTTTCTTCCCCTTCGTGTCCTCGGTGTCCTTCGTGGTTCCCTCTCCCCCAAATCTGCAATTTTGTCGCCCCTTATCACTGCTTTGTTTTTCCGTATTCCCCTCGCCCCTGCTTGCGCCAAAACTCCGATTGCGACTGCCCGGCAA
>DYNR01000507.1 GCA_020720945.1 Chthoniobacter flavus
GCACTGGAGCAAAAAGACAAATTCGATGCGACATTTCAAGCTTGACTGGACACTAGCCGCAAAAGGACGAAACCCAAAAATCCCTTTCCCCTGAACAGCCCGGCAAAAAAAACTGCTGAAAAAAGCGTGACCTCCCCTTCCCCACAGAAACTCAAAAAACGGGCAAAAACGCACAAGCCCGAAAAAAAACGGTCCCGTTCAACCGGACGCAACCCTGCCATCGAAGGAGTTTCCGACCCCCTGTCTCAAACCTTCCTGCGCTACTTGGATGCCGACCGAAATGTTTCCCCCTACACCCTCCGCAACTATTCGGCAACCTTGGAAGAGTTCCTCTCCATGTCGCCAGAAATCAAATGGAACTCCGCCCAAGAGAAGGACTTCCGAAACTACTTGCTCGCGTTAAGCAAAGCGGGACAGGCAAAAACAACCATCCGCACCAAATTTGCCGCACTCCGCTCCTTCTACCGTTTTGCCACCCAAAGAAAACTCGTCGCCTCCAACCCCATCACCGGCATTCTGCTGCCGAAACTCCCAAAAAAACTCCCCGCTTTCCTCACCGAAGGACAAATGGAAACCCTCCTGGCAACCCCTTCCAACGCAAAAAAAGAAAAGCAAGCCCCCTCGTGGATGGCGCTACGAGACACCGCGATTCTCGAACTTTTTTACTCTGCCGGCGTGCGTCTAGCCGAGCTTACCGCTTTGGATGTCGCAGACATCGACCCCATTTCCGAAACGGTCAAAGTGATGGGAAAAGGCAGAAAGGAACGGATTTGTCCCGTTGGCCCCGAAGCCCTCCAAGCCCTGCAACTTTACCGCCAAGCAGCAAAAATCGCCGCCGGCCCCCTCTTCATCAACAAACTGCGCAAAAGAATTTCCCGCCGCTCGATCTGGCTCCTGTTTCAAAAATATCGGAGGATGGGGCAACTCCCCGATACCATCAGCCCCCACAAACTCCGCCACACCTTCGCGACCCACCTGCTAGACGGCGGCGCCGACCTCCGGAGCGTCCAGTCGTTGCTAGGCCATAAAAGCCTCTCCACCACACAGATATACACCCATGTATCGACCGAGAAGATGAAAAAAATCTACGAGAGCGCCCACCCTCGCGCCTGATTCTCCTCC
>DYNR01000243.1:0-1768 GCA_020720945.1 Chthoniobacter flavus
GCCGTAGTTTTCGGGGCAGGCCCCATCGGAAACATGACCGCCCAGTGGCTAAAAATCCACGGGTGCGCCCGCGTTTTTGTTGTTGATGTCGAACCCCGAAAACTCGCGCTCGCCGAGCAGATGGGTTTTTTGCCCATCAATGCAAAGGAGCAAAATCCGGTTGCGACCATCGAGGCGATGACGGGGGGGCGAGGGGCGCGTTTGAGCGTCGAAGCCTGTGGTCTTCCGCAGACTTTCCTGCAAGCCGTGCAGGTCGCATCCCAAGCGGGCGAGGTTGTTTTCATGGGCAACATTGCCGGGGAGTTCCGCATCGGCGAAAAAGATTTTTCGAACATCTTGCGCAAGGAGTTGGTCATTCACGGGACATGGAACAGCAAAGTCACGCCAGCGGGGTCCGACGACTGGAGCACGGTCCTGAAATATCTCGACCGCGAATTGGTCGTGGCACCGCTCATCACCGACAAACTTCCGCTGTCGCGAGGGGCAGAAATTTTTGATGATTTGGCAAATAGAAAAAACTACCACAACAAGGTCATTTTTGATATTTCTCCCGCCGACAACCAATCCTTATGAGTTCTTCTTTTTATCAATCCGCCCAAGAGCGTTTTGCCGCAGCAGGCATCCAAACCGAAGATGCCATCCGTGCCCTCGATCAGATTCCCATTTCCTTGCATTGCTGGCAGGGAGATGATGTGGGGGGATTCGAAAAATCCGCAAACTCCGGGGCGGGTAGCGGTTGCTTGGCGACCGGGAATTACCCCGGCAAAGCCACTTCCCCCAAAGAGCTTTGGGAAGACTTGGATTTCGTTGCTAGTTTGATTCCTGGTCCCCTGCGTATCAATCTCCACGCCAGTTACATAACGGACGGGGATCCGCAGCCCGAACGCGACGAGTTGACCGCCGATAATTTTTCTTCGTGGGTTGATTGGGCGAAGCAAAAAAACTGGGGCATCGATTTCAACCCGACCTGCTTCAGCCATCCGAATGCGGCTGACGGTTTCACCTTGTCGAACGCCGACCCCGCCATCCGCAAGTTTTGGGTGGACCACTGCGTCGCCAGTCGCCGGATCGCCGCCGCCATCGGTGAAAAACTCGGCGATCCCGCCGTCACAAATATCTGGATTCCAGATGGCTATAAGGATACCCCCGCCGACCGCCACGCACCGCGCCGCCGTCTGATGGAGTCCCTCGACGCCATTTTTGCCGAGCAAGTTTCCCCGCAATGGAACATCGATGCGGTGGAATCCAAACTCTTCGGGATCGGCGTGGAAAGCTATACCGTCGGCTCGCACGAGTTCTATATGGGCTATGCGTCCACCAGGAAAATCGGCCTTTGTTTGGATGCGGGGCATTTTCATCCGACCGAGTCCGTCGCCGACAAAATCAGTTCCATGCTTTTGTATGTTCCCCATCTTCTTCTCCATGTCAGCCGAGGAGTCCGTTGGGATAGCGACCATGTTGTCACCCTCGACGACCAGACCAGTGCCATCCTCGAAGAATGCGTCCATTCGGGAGCCATGGAGCGCATTCATGTCGGTCTCGACTTTTTCGATGCTTCGATCAACCGGATCGCCGCGTGGGCGATCGGGACGCGCAATGCGAAGAAAGCACTCTTGCGCGGGTTGTTGCAACCGGTTGCAGCCATGCGCAAAGCCGAAGGCGAAGGCGACCTTACGGCGCGTCTCGCCATGATGGAAGATGCGCGTTCGTTGCCGTGGGGGGCGGTTTGGGAAGAGTATTGCAAGCGGCACGACCGTCCCGTCGATGG
>DYNR01000243.1:1868-3878 GCA_020720945.1 Chthoniobacter flavus
TTTTTCCCCCAGTTCATTTGACGAAAAATTGATATGTTGACGGTTTCAAATCTTACGATGAGTTTTGGGGGGCGGGAGCTTTTCCGGGAGGCTGCATTTCAGGTGAATCGGGGGGATCGGTGCGCATTGGTCGGAGCCAACGGGGCGGGAAAGAGCACGCTTTTTTCGCTTTTATTGCGGGAGGAAAAGCCCGATGAGGGAGAGATTTCTATCGAGAGGGGTGTGGTTATCGGTTGGTTGCCGCAGGAGACCGCTCCCGCTGAAGACGAAACGGTTTTGGAATTGGCTTGCGGGATTTCGGCGAGGCATTCGGAGGCGTTGCGGGCTCTCCGGGTGGAGCCCAAAGATTCCGAGCGATACCACGAAGCCGATCATCTTTACCGCGAGTTGGGGGGGTATGCGCTCGAACCGAAGGCGAAGAAAATTTTGTCGGGGCTGGCGTTTCGGGAAAGCGATTTCGACCGTTCCGCCAAAGAGTTGAGCGGCGGGTGGGTGATGCGGGCGCATTTGGCGCGGCTTTTGGTGATGGAGCCCGATTTGCTTTTATTGGACGAGCCGACGAACCATTTGGACTTGGAGTCATTGGGATGGTTTGAGGGGCATTTGAAAGGGTATCGGGGAGCGATTTTGGTTATTTCGCATGACCGGGAATTTTTGAACGAGTTGGTGGATTCGGTGTTTGAAATCCGGAATTCGCGGGTGTCGCGATACAAAGGGAATTACGATAATTTCGTGCAAGAGAGGGCGGCGCGGCAAGAGCAGCAGTGGGCGGCCTACAAAAACCAGCAGAAGGAAATCGAATCGTTGCAGCGGTTTGCGGATCGTTTCCGGGCAAAAGCGAGCAAGGCATCGCAGGCGCAGAGCAAGCTCAAGCAGATCGACCGAATGGAAAAAATTGAGGCTCCCGAGGCGGATGCACCGGTGGTTAAAATCCGTTTTCCGCAACCCGAACGGGCGGGGCAGTATCCGCTCAAATTAGAAAACGCGCATTTTGCTTACGGGGATTTTCCGGTTTACCGTGGGGTGGATTTTGAGTGTGAGAGAGGGGATCGGATTGCGTTGGTCGGGCCAAACGGGGCGGGAAAATCCACGCTATTGAAGTTGCTCGCGGGCGTTTTGCAACTTGGGGGAGGGGAGTTGAAGCTGGGGCACAGGGTCAAGGTCGGCTATTATTCGCAGAATCGCGGCGAAATGTTGGATGCCGAAAAAACGGTGATCGAAGAGGCGACGGCGGTGGAACGGGCGGTTCCCGAATTGCTGGCGCGGACGGTTTTGGGGTCGTTTTTGTTTTCTGGCGACGCGATTTACAAGCGGGTTTCCGTGCTTTCTGGAGGGGAAAAATCCCGGTTAGCACTCGTGAAGTTGTTGCTGGATCCGCCCAATGTATTGCTGATGGATGAGCCTACGACGCATTTGGATATGGCGAGCATCGACGCGCTGATCGCGGCGTTCCAACAGTTTGAGGGAACGCTGGTTTTTATCAGCCACGATGTGTATTTCATCCGGAGTTTGGCCGCCAAGGTGTTGCGTGTCAGCGCGGGGAATTTCGAGTGGTATCCGGGGGGATACGATTATTATTTGGACAAAAGCGGCAGCGGGTCGGGTCGTTCCGCGCTCGTGGCGGGCGAACGGTTAGCGGACGGGAGACCGCAGGAGGAAGCCGTCGCGTCGGGAGGTCGAAGAGAATCCATTTTCAAATCCAAGGAACAAAAGCGCGAAGAGGCCAAGCAGAGGCAGGAAAGGGCGATGGCGAGGAAAGCTTTGGAAGCGGAAGTCCATGCCGTAGAACGGGAAATAGCGGTTTCCGAGGAGAGAGTCCGAGAGCTTACCGAGAGGTTGGAGCATCCTTCCACTTACGAGGCGGGCTCCAATGTGATGGAGTTGAACCGGGATTTATTGGAGTTGACCGAGGGGCTTGAGCGGTTGCACATCGAATGGGAAGTTGCCGCGGAGAAGTTGGAAAAGGCGAAGGAGTAACTCAACCTCGGATGCGGGAAGGGGAAGAGAAAA
>DYNR01000508.1 GCA_020720945.1 Chthoniobacter flavus
ATCTTCTTTGCATTTATCTCACGGATTCAGGTTCCTAAAAAACGCCCGAAAAATCCAAGCCTGCTCAATCGGGAATCGAAACTCCTAAAACTTTTAAAATCCGATCCAAGTCGTCTGCCCCGTAATACTCGATCGAAATCGTCCCCGCCTTTTCTTTGTGAACAAGCGAAACCCGCGTCGCCAAGTGCTGCTGCAACAAATTTTCCACCCTCTGGATAGCGGGACTGTTCGCTCTGCCCGAATCCCCCTGCGTCCTGCGTCCGCCTCCCCCGACTTTTCCCGCATCCGAAAGATACTTGGCGACCAGTTTTTCTGCAGCGCGCACCGGCAACCCTTGGCGGATCAACATCTCTGCCATCGGGACTTGCTCTTCGTGGGGTTTGATGGAAAGAATCGCCTTCGCGTGCCCGACGGAAAGCCTGCCCTGCCGCACATAGCTTTGCACCTCCGGCGCGAGGTCTAAAAGACGCATCGCATTGGCGACCGTAGCCCGGTTTTTCCCGACCTTCTGCGCGATTTCTTCCTGTGTCATGGAAAACTCCTGCGACAGCCTCGAATACGCCAGAGCTTCTTCGATCGCATTCAAATCCTCCCGCTGCAAGTTCTCCACTAAAGCGAGCTCGAGCACTTCTCTGTCTCCCGCATCCCGCACAATGGCAGGCACTTCGGTCAACCCTACCGCCTGCGCCGCCCTCCAGCGCCGCTCCCCCGCAATCAGCTCGTAACTGTTTTCAACCTTCCGGACAATCAGCGGTTGAATGATCCCCAACGCCCGGATGGACTCCACCAACTCCGCCAGTTGCTCTTCGCGAAACTCGCTTCTCGGCTGCAACGGCGACGGGACGATCTTTTCTATCGCCAAAGATAAAACTTTTTCTCCGGGTTGCTGTGCCGTGAGTCCCGCCAAAGAATTCGGAGCGATCAACGCCGAAAGCCCTTTTCCTAATGCTTGTGGTTTCCCCATAATTTATTCTTTCGCTTGTTGTCGGACTTCCCCACCAAAAAAAACACTCTTTCTTTTCGGCATCGCCCCGCAAATCATCGGCTTCCCGATCAATCCCTGTATTGCCTGAATCCGTGAGATAAATGCAAAGAAGATCTGTAAGGCATTGGAGCGAA
>DYNR01000244.1 GCA_020720945.1 Chthoniobacter flavus
GCGTCCTTTCAATCTTGACTGGACACCAGGGGTATTCCTTGGTTTTTTCCAAGCCCTTTCGCTCCAATGCCTTACAGAGCTTCTTTGCATTTATCTCACGGATTCAGGTTTTACTCGCTTTCGCCAGAATCCGAAAACTCCCTTGTCAGATTTTCCGCATCCGTAACCATGCGCTCGCAAATCAAAGTGCAAATCGTTTTTACAATCGGGTCGGAAACCGAATAGAAAGCGAAGTTCCCCGCTTTTCGCCGAGCGACAAACCGCCCCCCGTGCAAAACCGAAAGATGCTTGGAAACATTCGCTTGGCTCAAAGCGCACGCCTTGACGATGTCCCCGACCGTGCTTTCCCCCGCCATCAAATGCCGCAAAATCATCAATCGGGAACTGTCGGCCAAAATGCCAAAAAGCCTGGAAGCTTCTTCGATTTGCCGTTTCGTTTTCAAAACTGACTTTTCCTCTTGCATATATTTCTAGGCGGTAATATTCCTTCTAGGGCAAAAGCTACCTTCCTTTATGAAAACAATCAATGTCAAATCGCTGGCGGAAATCGTCGAACCCTTTATTTTAGATGTGCGGACGAACGGGGAATACCGTTCTTGCCACATCGACGGGACAGTGCTGATGCCCGTCCACGCGCTGGATGCGGCGAAAGTAAAAGAACTTGCGAACGGCAAACCCTGCTTCATTTTGTGCCAGTCTGGGGCCAGAGCAGAACGCGCCGCCGAGCAGCTTTCCGCAGCGGGACTACCGGGAATTTGCGTCGTCGAAGGCGGGATTTTGGAATGGCAAAAACAAGGCCTCCCCGTGGAACGAGGTGGCTTCGTTTTGCCTCTGGACCGGCAAGTGCAACTGACCGCCGGAACGATGGCATTTTTCGGTGCCGTCTTGGGATTCACCGTTTCGCCGTCGTGGTTTTACCTTTCGGGGTTCGTGGGTGCGGGGTTGATGTTTGCCGGGCTAACAGGATACTGCCCAATGGGAGATTTGATGGCGTGGATGCCTTGGAACGGGGGCAAGGGCTGCAAAAGTTGCAGTGCGGATAAAGCCTCTTGTTGAGCTACCGAGTAGGCGTTTCCTGATGGTTGCGTGGCGCGATTTGCCCGGTATCGCGGGCGGATTTCTCGTTGCCTTTCCGCAAGTTAAAATGTGGAAGGCGGGGATTTTCCTTTGGGTGGTTTTTGCCTTGGTTTTGGCAGGAATCGTCGCGGCGCAACCCGACCGCCGGACCGTGACACCCGAGTATCGGGGTGCCGCCGAAAAATGGTGGGCGAGTGAACCCGGCATCTACAAAGGCAAATCGGGATTTTTGTATCTCCCGCAAGCGGCAGTGCTTTACACGCCCTTTGCCGCCTTGCCAAAAAGAGTGGGCGAACCACTCTGGCGGGTGGCCGTCTTGTCGCTGTTGGCTGCCGCCATCGCCGGCATCTGCAAACGCCTGTCGCCAGAAAAAAGCGGTTCCCTGTTTTTTCTGGCAACTTTGCTCGTGATCCCCGCTTCGCTCTCCTGCGCCAGAAACGGCCAAAACAACTTGCCGCTCGCCGCGATTTATCTTTTGACGGCAACGGCACTAGCAGAAAAACGATGGAACCTTTCCGCATTTTTTCTGGTGCTTTCGCTGGCTCTTAAACCGATTTCTCTCGTCCCCATTTTGCTCGTCGCCGCCACCTTTCCTGCCACCATCCTCCCGCTCGGCATCGGAATGGTGCTCCTGTTTGCTTCGGCATTCTTGCACCCGTCTCCCGCGTATGTCTTCGAACAATACAAAGAATTCGGCGAAAGCCTCTTGCGTTCGGGGCGTCCGGCAAAGCACGACTTCTGCGACTTTGCCGGGATGTTCCGGACCTTCGGCATCCTCCTGCCTCCAGCGTTCCAAATTCTCCTCCGCGCAGCTTTCGCGGGTTTCGCCCTCTGGCTCGCCCGCCGCGTCCTCACGATAAAAAACGGCTGGGACCCAGCCTACTCAATCCTGTTGCTTGCCGTTACTTATCTCATGCTTTTCAACCCTCGAACGGAAAGCAACTCCTATGTCATGCTCGCCGCCTTCGCCTCCCCCATAGCCGCCTACGCTGCCCTAGTCGCAAAAAATAAAAAGCTCGCTCTCTGGACGGTTCTTTTGTGCTTGGCACTCGCCAGCGATAACGCGGGGTGGCCGATTTTTCCTCTGACAAATTTATGGTTTAAGGCGTTGGTTACTAGCGCGTTCGGTGTTTGGGTCGCCCTAAAAATTTCTCGCCGTGCCCCGCTTCTTCCTCCAATCCAAACATAAGCGGCAATTTTATTTGCAAGGGATTGAAGGCCATCATGATTCCCCAACAAACCGAGTGGAGAAACCGCTGAATGACGCTGAATCTACGCTGAAAGGGGAAAGAAAATGGACGCCCTTCCATCGATAGTGAAAATCCCCCAGTCGATGCGCTCACCATCCCCAACCTCTTTGTTTTTATCTCACGGATTCAGGATTTTATTCAGCAGCGCAACCAAACTGCGCCCCAATGCTTCCGCGAGATGGACAGGGACGGCGTTGCCTATCTGTTTGTATTGGCTCATCACAGAACCATAAAACTCCCAAGCATCGGGAAATGTCTGGATTCTCGCATACTCGCGCACCGTCAGGGGACGCGTCTCCGAGGGATGGCATCGCCCGGTCTGGTTTTGGGCCGGGGAGCAAGTCAAGGTGAGGCTTGGCTCGTCCCAAGACAGTCTCCTTCCCATGCCAGTCTTTCCTCCTCCCAAATCGATGCTGCCCTTGAGCAACTGCTTTTGCAAATCGGGCGGCAAATCTCGCCAATACCCACCCGGCGGAACTTTCTCGATAATGTCTGCCTTCCATTTCGAGTAAGACACACCGGGAGAACTGGGGACATCGGTTGAAAATAGGCATCCGCTTTTCAAAGCATCGCGAACCGTGTAAACCCGTTGTGCGGGCGCGGGCCAGCGGAAGTCATCGAGAAAATCTGCCAAGTCGTTTCGTATGCCTACGAGAGCCAACCTTTCTCTTTTCTGGGGAACCCGGTAAAAAATCGCCTTCAAAACCTCTGGCGAAACAAGCGTATAGCCCAAATCAGCGATGGCCGATTTGATTACTTCGAGGGTTTTCCCGTTGTCGTGCGTGAGCAAGCCACGCACATTTTCGCCGAGGAAAACCCGGGGGCGCATTTCACTGATGGCACGGGCAAACTCAAAAAAGAGGGTTCCCCGTGTATCTTCAAAACCGGAACGATTCCCAGCATAAGAAAACGCCTGGCAAGGGAAGCCCCCCGAAACCAAATCAATGTCTTCAAATTGCCGAAAATCGACTTTTGCTACATCTTCCTCTAAAACATTCCATTCTGGACGGTTCTTCCTGAGCGTGCCGCATGCATCCCGGTTCAACTCGCTCAAAGCGACGGCATCAAAACCCGCCATTTCTAAACCGAGAGCCAACCCCCCTGCTCCAGCGAAAAGTTCGATCGAGCGAAACGGTCGCACGGGGCAAATCTTGCGTTCAGCATCCCAAGAGGACAATCGCATTGCCCGCACTTGAGGGAATCCTTGCAAGTCGGACCAACGATATTTGCTCCCTCCATCAACCGAGATAATTTTCCCGTTCTGTTCCCACTTCCGAACGGTTCTCTTGGGCATCGAAAGAATGTCGGCGACCAATCCGAGCGTCAAAAGCTCATCGTCAGCAAATTTCGAACTCATTAAATCCAGTAACAGCTCAGGTAGCCTCCACTCGGAGGTTCCTGCTATCGGAAAATGTCGCCGGAAAATCGATCATACAGCGAAGCGAAAGAACGATGTTACCCACCGTTGCCTCCACCGTCTTGTCCTCCCCTCTTCGATTTGACTAGCCGAGGATTCTGAGCTTGGCGACTCCGAAGTTC
>DYNR01000245.1 GCA_020720945.1 Chthoniobacter flavus
AACGATGGATTTTTGGTTCAGTGCAAGGCGGAAGCCCAAGGGGCTATCGGGCGATCGCTCGTTCGGGCTGACAACGCAGCACTGGATCAAAAAGACAAGTTCGATGCGACATTTCATGATTGACTGGACATTAGTTTATCGTGGAATTGCCGGAAGGTCAAGGAACGATGCGGAGGGCGTTGCCCATATCGACTTTTTCGGCTTCTTCGATGAGAACCCAGTTTTCCTCGAAGGAGGGTCCCCAAGAATTCGAAACGGCAATTTCGCGTGTTTCCATGTTAAACCCCGTGATCAGGCACTGGTGGGCAAAACGGGGATCCCGGGTGATTTTTTCTGGTTTTTGCCGGTAGGATAGAGCTTGTTTTTTGAGGGTTTCTTTGTCGGAATTGGCACGGCGAGAGGCACTTGGGCGAGAGCGGAGAATCGCCAGAAAATCCGGGGTCGCCGTCATGCTCCAAAGCAGGGGAATCCCTTGAGAAACTGATTGGGCGATTTGGGCCATGGAAAGTTTTCCGGGGACTGGTTCGGTTCGCAACCCGTGGAGTTGGACAAGATTTTTTGCGCCGCCGTTCATGGCGGAAACCGAAGTGCCACCGCCTTGATCCGTCCCGCCCGCCATCGCCAAAAGATACATATCCGAAGGGATGCCCATGTAGCGCAAGAGGCGTTCCCAAGTTGCCGGGACGCAGTAACCCTTCGGTCCCTGGTCCACCATCGGAATTTCCGTTATTACGATATCGCCGTTCGGGCGGCGCAAAACGCTTTCCGCCAACCTCGCGAGTATTTTTTTTCGGTCTGCTCGCTCGATCCCCGATTCGTCCAGATTGGTGGTGGGAACGACTCGCAAAGCGACATATTCGTCGCGGGGGGCAGAAAGGAGAAAGGAATGCGATTTCCAATCCCAACGGCGGACGACTTCGCCTGTTTTTGCCGAAGCACCGCTGTATTTTACGGTGGGTTTTCCCAATAATTTTACGAGGGTTGTTTCGAGTTTTCGGGCATCGTTTGCGATGGCTGTTTTGAATTCTGCCGTGGCTTGCGGAGTCAAAATGGGACTGCCCGTTTTGTCTTTTTTTGTGCTGGAGGAAATGGAATCTCCCTTGTTGGCAAAGATAAAAGTGACGGCAATCGGCGCATCGTTTTCCGCTAGCAAGGTTTGGCAATAGGACTTGCAGTCGAAAATACTTTGCGGGGGATTCGGGTAATTGCGGTAACTGGAAGTGGTTTTCTTTTTAGATTCTTGCGGCCAGCGGAGGACGGCGGCGAGAGCGGTAGCCGATTCGTTCCAAAGCGCAGAATCGGTTTGCGGAAACAGGGGTGCGCCCAAAGCCTCGTTGAGTTCTGTGGCGGAAGGGGGCGGGGGAGGTTTGTTCGGATCTTCCAAGCGAACTGGTTGATCGGCAGGCTTTTGTCCGAGATTCGTTTGAGAAAACAGCGAGGGGCAAAGGAAAAACGGAAGCAAAAAGACCAGCGAAAAAAAACGCATAAAGGGGCAGGAGCGGGGGAGGAAATCTTTATCCGACGGGAGAACTGCCTTGGACAGAACGGAGTTCCACTTCTCCGATCGGCAAAGAAAGATGGCGTTCTGCCACCCGCAGGAAAGCGTCGGAGGAATCGCTCAATGCTACGCGGAAATGCCCAGTCCGGGCGGGGTCGGGATTTTGCATGGATTCTTGCCGGAGGAGAGCAGCGAGGGCGAGGGCACAATTTTCTGCGGAATCAACGAGTTGAACTCCTGGAACGCAACGGGCGATTGCTGTTTTCAAGAGTGGGTAATGCGTGCACCCGAGAACCAAAGTATCGATGCCCTTTTCCAGAAGAGGAGATAAATAACGGGCCAAAACGAGGTCGGTGATGGGGTCTTCGAGGAGTCCTTCTTCGATGAGAGGAACCAGAAGAGGGCAGGGGACACTCGATACCTGCGCCTCCGGGCGGAGGAGTCGGATCGCTCGCTCGTAAGCACCGCTGGCGATCGTTGCCCGAGTCCCGATGACTCCGATTTTCCCGTTTTTCGATTGCGTTGCCGCCGCATCTGCACCAGGGGCGACAACTCCGAGAATCGGAGCACGGAAAAGGGAACGGAGTTTTTCTAGGGCGAGAGCGGAAGCCGTGTTGCAGGCGACGACAATCGCTTTGGCTCCTTCCGCCAACAAAAGTCCGCTGATTTCAACGCTATACCGTTCAACGGTTTGACGCGATTTTCCGCCGTAAGGAACTCGTGCCGTGTCGCCCAAATAAAAAATATCCTCGTTTCCAAGCCGGTTTCGGATGGCTGCAGCGACGGTCAAGCCACCAATTCCCGAATCAAAAATACCGATTGGTCCGCGGGCGTGAGAAGCGTTTTCTTCGTTCATTGCGGTTGGGGTTGCTGGGTTTCCTTCGGTGTTTCGGGAACTTCGGAAGGGGGGGAAAGCAGCGGTTCGGTGATTTTCTCATTGCTGGCATCTTGAGGCTCTGGAGGAATGAGAGGACCATGTTCGATCGGGGAAACGGTTTTTTGAAAACTTGGGGCGGAGGTGGGGTCGGAGCCAGTCGCCACCAAAGTTGGAGGAGGTAGCGCTGCACGCCCTTGAACCGCTTTTCGAAAACGGAGAATCCCTTCGGTGATTGCCATGGCAAGACGCTGGCGAAAAGCGACGCTGGCGATCATCCTTGCGTCCAGAGGGTGATTCATAAATCCGCCTTCAATTAAGATAGAGGGAATGGAAGTTTCGCGAAGCACATGGAAGCGGGCGCGTTTGATGCCTCGATCCGGCAAAGGGCAAAATCGCAGCAGACTCGAATGGACGGCCGTTGCCAAAAGCGTGTTTTCCGCATCGCGGGCGTGCCCCGGATATTGGCGCACCGCATTGACCGAAACTTCCTCTTCGCCCATCGAGGGGACACCGCGTGGAGCCAGAGCAAAAGTTTCGATTCCTGAAGCTGCGCCGCTCGTGCTTTTATTGAAATGGATGCTGACAAAAATCGCGTTCGATTGGCGGTTTGCAAATTTCGAGCGTTCTTCTAACGGGATAAAAGTGTCTGTCTGGCGGGTCAAGAGAACCCGGAAGCCCCTGGACTCCAAGAGAGCTTTTGCCCGTTTTGCGATGTCAAAAGTAAAATCCTTTTCTCTGCCGTAAGGGCCGGTTGCACCCGAATCGTGCCCGCCGTGTCCCGCATCCAAGATGACTGTCCGCACTTGGGTGGCGTTGCTGATTTTTCCCGGGCGGAGGACAGGTTCGATGATTTTGGTCACATCCATCGCCGAAATCAAAATCTTGTCGCCACGAGAAACGATAGGAAAACAAAGGACATACTTCGCACCATCGATGAAAACTTCCTGCGTGTTCGCTTTGCCTTCGAAAACGCGGTTTTGGCTGCTGAGCTTAAACGAAGAACCGTTTGCAGAAACAATCCGCATCCCGTAAAAATCCGCCACATTTTCGATGGGAACATGACGGCGGTTGTCGTGCATGACAACTTCCCATTCCGCCCGAGCGACCGCCCCGCAGAGAAAAAGGAAAAATAAAAAATGAAACACGCACCTCGTCACACCTTTACTTTGCACGGGGGTGACAGGGAAAACAAGGGCAAAGTCCGCAGCGTTTTTCTGTTTCGTTTTTTCAAAGGAAAACCGCTGGCAACACAGCGAAAGGGAAAAGGGGATGGGAATAACTCGTGAAAAAACCGCAAGAGCGAGTTCGGGCTGAAAGTTATTCCCGACTTATTCACAACGCCGTAACCCGTTCATCCAAAGCGAATAATCAATAACATCACACAATATATGTCATGTATAATTGCGATTTGTAGGGCGGTTCAGCCCCGGTTTGGTTTCGTTCTTTTCATCCCGACTGGACACTAGTTCGCCTTCTTGCCTTCGGATTC
>DYNR01000509.1 GCA_020720945.1 Chthoniobacter flavus
CCGTATTTCCTATGAAACGATTTTCCATTCTCACCGCGTCCTTCGGGGAAGGACACAATACAGCCGCCCGCAACATCCGCGACGCGCTGCTGGCGGAAGACCCCTCCTCCTCCCAAGTCGAAATTTGCGACCTCTACCAGCGGACAAACCCTCGCTTAAACCACGGGATGCAAGTCGGTTACTCCATCGCTATCAACCGCTTCCCAAAAATATGGTCGGCGGTTTTCGGGCTCCTCGGCGTGCGGGGGTTCCTTGAAACGATGCTCCCAACCCTGGGTGCTCTCCGCGAGGCCATGCGCTCGCATTTCCGCGAATTCCAGCCCACCACCATCGTCTCGACCTACCCCGTTTACAGCTTCTTGGTCCGCGAAATCAAAAAACAAAGCCCTTTCCTCTCCGCCCCGCTCGTCACGGTCGTCACGGATTCTACCCGCATCAATTCAGCTTGGTATCGTTGCGCCTCGGATGCCTTCGTCCTCTGCGACCAACCCACCGCTGACGCATTGACCGCCGACGGCGTGGACCCCGCAAAAATCCAAGTCCTCGGCTTCCCGATCAGCCCCCGTTTCGCCTCGCTCCGACCAATCCCAGAAGATGCCCCCGGCCCCCCGCACCGCATCCTCTACATGCCTTCTACCCGCCGCCAGCACACCATCGAATGCCTCGGCAACCTCTTGCGCATCCCCGGCGTGGAAATCACGGTTCTCACCGGAAAACACAAGGAACTCTACGCTGCGCTCGACCGCGCCGGATTCACCCGCGCCCCCCATGTGCGCATCTTGGGATGGACCGACCAAATCCCGGAAACCATGGCAAACAGCCACCTCTATCTCGGCAAAGCGGGCGGCGCCGTCGTCCAAGAAATCATCGCGGCCCAAGTCCCCATCATCATTAGCCATGTCGTTCCAGGACAAGAAGAAGGCAATATCGTCCTCGTGGATAAATTGCAAATCGGACGCGTGGCCGACGAATCCCCAACCGTCCTGGCAAACGCCGTAAAAGAAGCCTTTGCCGACGATGCCCGCCTCTGGCGTTCTTGGAAAAAAAACATCGCGGGAGCCAGCAAACCGGAAGCTTCCAAAGACATCGCCCGCTTCCTGCTTTCCCTCTAG
>DYNR01000246.1 GCA_020720945.1 Chthoniobacter flavus
TAAAACTAGAAAGAAACGCACCTCTAGCTCAATGGTAGAGCAGAAGACTCTTAATCTTTTGGTTCCGGGTTCGAGTCCCGGGGGGTGTAAATCCTTGCGGCACTCTATTTATGGATATGGTTACGGTTCGGGTTGCGAAGAATCGCGCACGAGAAGCAGACGGCGAAATGGATGGATGCCTTCTTCCCTCCTTTGAGTTGCTTGCTGTTGTTTTGGCCCCGAAATTTTTGTCTCGCTATCCGCTCTTTTTCGTCTGATTTCTCTGTTTTCCCTTAATCTTTATGGCTTCTAATTCTCGCTCTATCCCCCGCTGGTTTGACACTTTTCTATGGGGCAACACGGTCGCCCTTTCTTGGATGTGGGGACTCGGTTTGTTTTTCTCTGTCCAGTTCACAATTCAATTCGGCATTTTCGGCCTCTTGTCTTTTGCGATACCGAACGCGATCGGGCTATGGGCTTTTGGCTTGATCACCCACCACCTCGCGCGGCGGCAGGCGGGCTCGGAGTCGCTGGCAAATCTCTTTTCTGCTTGGTCGCGCCCTTTCCGCCTCGTTTTCTTCCTTTACCAAATTTTGGCCATCACCTTGACGATTTTTGCGTTGATTCGTTATGCGTGGCAACCCCTCGACCTCCGTCCCGAGGCGCTTTACCTTCCGTTGACAATGTTGGTGGCGCTTACCGCTGCCATTCTTTTTGGCGAGGAGTTTAACATCCGCCGAATCAAATGGAGCCACGGAGCTATCTTTGTCATCCTCGCGGTTGCTGTGGCGATTGTCCTTCAAGCACCAAGTGTTATTGGGTCGGGGGCACCGAAAGTAGAGATTTCGCCAGCAACGGCGATCGACTGGAATTTTTTGGGGTTTGCGGTTCCGATCATCGTCGGTTTTTTGCTTGGGCCGTGGCTTGACTTGCAACAATGGCAGCGGGCGATCCAGATGCACCGCGAGAGGGTTTCCGTGGCGGGCGCTTATGCCATCGGGTCTTTCGAGTTTTTTTTAATGCTTGTTTTCCATGGGTTTATGGCGAATTGGGCGATGAGCCAGGGCGCGGAGCAATACTTGCGAAATGGGCTTGCTCCTTACAAATACGGGCACGATAGCGTGATGCGTTTGCTGTTTGATTCCGCTTCTGCGCACCCGTGGATTTTCGGTGCTTACTGTGTTTTTCTTGCGGGTTGTATCCTTACGACTCTTGACAGCGGCTATATTGCTCTCCGTTGGTTTTTGCAATCCAGCGTCCGCTCGAGCAAAAACGCTCTCTTGGCTTTTGTGCCGCAGGGGCTTGTGACTTCTCCTATCCCCGCTTTTATTTTGGCTGGAATCGTCGCCCTCGCGGGGGCTGCGCTGAAAATTGAAATCGAGTATTTCATGATTTTCTACGCGACTTTTTTTGTTGGCTACTCGGCTCTCGCCATTGCCAGGAGCTATGTAAACACCTCTGCCAGCGCGATTCCGCAAGTCAAAATGTTTTGCCTTGGCGGCTTGGCCGTCGTGATTTTTGCCTACGGCTATTTCCTCCGGTATCCGGCTTTCATGATCATCGCTTCGATGCTTCCTCTCGCGTATGTGATTTGGCTTCTTTTCAAACCGACTTCGGGAGAAGACTTTACGCATGGAGCGGAAGAATTGAACGCCCCTGCGTCGGACGCTTCGCCTGCATCGCACGAAATTGTCGCACCGTCTTCGCACCAGCAAAATCCGCTCGCGCCCCCCTCCGATGGCTCGCCTCTCCAAAGCATCGGCGGGCATTTTGACGGAAAATGGTTCGTCCATTCTTTTGTCGCGACTTATGCTGACACCAATTCGGTCGGCAATGTTTACTTCGGGATGTATGCGATGTGGGTCGGCAAAACCCGCGAGCTTTTTTTCAATCGCGTGATGCCGAAGTTCAATCTGAAAAACACTCCGTTTTTTATTCTTACGCGCTCGTTTGAACACAAATTCATCCGCGAGACCCGCGAGTTTGAGACAGTGAGCGTCCGGATTAAAATAGGTTCTTACAACCGCAAGTTCGTGATCCTCCAACACGAAATCTACGACTCTTCCAACAAGCTCTTGGGCAAGGGTTCCCAAAGCCTCCTCTTCGTTTCTTCCGCAGATTACCATATGATTGATCTCCCCGTAGAAGTTGCGACTGCGTTTATGGCGCATACCTGAGCAGTTTTTTTTATTGAAAAAGCAGGGATGTCCAAGAAGGGGCATCTCCGTGTTAGCATTTGACCAACCCAACTCCAACGAATGATTCCGAACCGACTGACAGCGCTCGTGTTCTCCCCAGATCGTTTTTTGCGTTTTGCAAAACAGGTGGCAACGGCATCCGTCCTCCTTTTTTTGCTGGCGTCCTGCGAACAGGAGAAGCCTCCCGCTCCGCCTGTTCCGCAACCTACCCCCGATCTTCCAACTCCTTCTCCGACAGAGACTCCCGCTCCTAGCCCTGCCCCTTCTGCCACGGTTGCGCCGACCCCGCAACCCACTCCAACCCCTTACCCTTACATCTCAAAAAAAGACATCGATGTGGCGCGTCTTTACAACGAACTTACCGTTGAATCCAGCGTAGAGATCGAACCGAGCGAACAGACTGCTGCCGTTGACCGCAAGCGCATGGACAGCTATGTTTTGGAAATGAAGCTCCGCATCCGCTTGCCGCACGCTGCTGCGTCTCTTCAAGAAATCAAAAAAAACACTCCGTCCATCGAGCTTGCTATTCCGGCTCTTCCTGGATTGTTAGAAACGGCCACCGTTTCGCCAGCATTCGATACGCTTTACAAAAACAAAATCAAATACATCAGGCAGCACCTCAATAAGATTGATGATATTCTTTCCCGCCACAACTTCTACGACTGCGAAACCATCCTCGAAATCACCCATCCGGAAACAGGGCGTTCCGCTCTTTTCATCCAGGCGGATATGGATGTCAATGTTGACGGCTCTGACGGAGACCGGAATGTGGACATCAACGCTTCGTCTCAATTTTTCCAGCCGACTACAAACTACCGTTGGAAACGGCAAACCGACCGGCCGAATCAATTGCTTGCTTCCACGAAGACGAAGATCGACGAACTACAAAAAAAACTTTCTGATCCCGCACTCAATCCGAAAGACAAGCCACCGCTTCGCGAGGAACTCGCAAAAAAACAGAACCTCATGAGAGAGCTTCAGCGCTGGAGTTTTCTCATTTCCGATACCGATCCATTCGTTGTTCTTCCCATTTTTATGGTGGATTCCCAGCAGAAAAATTTTAAGCCTTCGATAGGGGATTATGCCGTTGTGGTTTACCAGAACAAAGCATATCCGGCGATCCTCGGCGATAAGGGACCGAACTCCAAAATGGGCGAAGCGTCCATGCGGCTGTGCCGTGAAATCAAACCGAAGACATCTGCTATCCAACGCGCTGAGAGCAGCTTGTGCGTCACTTACATCATTTTCCCCCAATCGGCGGAAGAGAAAGCTTCGCAACCGGACCTTGAAGTTTGGAACGAACGCACCGCGTTGCTTTGGTCTGAAATCGGAGGCAACCCCGACATTCTTCATCGCTGGGAAAATATCGTTCCTCCTTGGCCGACTCCGACCCCAACGCCCACCCCTTCTCCGAGTCCAACGCCTTCCCCGACGCCAACCCCGATGCCTTCCCCAACCTCGTCTCCTGCCCTCACCCCTTCTCCAACACCTTCGGTTTCTCCGGTTGCTTCTCCATCTCCATCTCTTGTTCCGCAATGAAACCGCTTTTGCCTGCGTGGTGTGAAAACGCTGTTTTTTACGAGGTTTACCCCCAAACTTTTTATGATTCCAACGGGGATGGGATCGGGGATTTAGAAGGGGTTATCCGCAAGTTAGATTACA
>DYNR01000023.1:0-4030 GCA_020720945.1 Chthoniobacter flavus
GCAGCCCAATTGATTGCAGAGATTCACAGCAGTTATCTCACTGATTCAGGAAAAAATTTCCCCTTACGCTTCTATGATGTGGTTGCGGATTGCGTAACGGACTACATCGCTCAAATTGTGCAAGGCAAGTTTTCTCATCATCGTCGCCCGATGCGTCTCTGCGGTCTTCACGCTGATCCCCAAAATCGTCGCGACTTCTTTGTTGCTCTTGCCTTCCGCCAATAGTTGGATGATCTCTCGTTCCCTCGAAGTTGGGCGCAACGCATCTTCTCCCACCGCCGGGGCAGGTTCGTTGGAAGCGGACCGCAAAAATCCCTCGAAAATCACTTCTGTGACCTTCGAACTAAAAAAGTGCTGCCCTAGCAAAACCGTCCGCATCGCATGAATCAGGTGCTTCCCCGCATCGGATTTCAAAACATAACCCTGCGCCCCCGCTTGAAAAACTTCCTGCACGAGCCTCTCGGTTTCGTGCATCGTAAAAATCAAAATCTTCGTTTCCGGACAAATTTTACGGATTTGCCGCGTAGCTTCCATCCCGTTCAACCCAGGCATTCCGAGATCCAAAACCGCGAGATCGGGTTTCTTCTTCTCGCAAAAAACAACGGCATCCCGACCCGTAGTCGCTTCGGCGACCACCTCAAAATCCTCCTCGCTTTCAATCAAATTTTTCACGCCATGCCGGACGATCTCATGGTCGTCCGCCACGAGAACACGGATTTTCTTTTTTTCATTCGAGGGTTTCATTGCCGCAAGGTAGCTTGATTTGAATATGGGTTCCAGCCTTCGATGAATCGAGCAAAAACTCTCCGTGATACAGGTGGACCCGCTCTCTCATCCCCGGCAATCCGAGCCCGAACCCTTTTTCTTTAGGCAACCCTCCCCCAACGGAAAAACCGCGCCCGTAGTCCTTGATTTTCAATGAAATAAACCCGGCTTCGCACCCCAGCAAAACCTCCGCCTTCCTGCTTCCCGAATGCCGGTAGATATTCGTCAAACTTTCCTGCACGATCCGGAACAACGCCGTTTCCAAATCTTCGGCAAACCGGGGAAACTCTTCTGGCAAAGACAGTTCCACCTCGATTCCCGTGCGGGTAGCGAACCCTTCGACAAACCATCGTATGGCAAAAGGCAACCCGACTTCATCGAGCAAAGGCGGGTGAAGAAGGTAGGCGATCGTCCGTATTTCTCGCGAGGTCAAATCGGCGATGTTCCGGCTTTGCGCCAAAATATCACGCAGTTTGCCTGGCTCTTGCGGCGCGAGTTTTTCCAGCAAAGTAAAATTCATCTCCAGCGCCGACAAGTTTTGCGCGGTGGAATCGTGCAACTCTCTAGCAATCCTTCTGCGCTCATCATCCTGCAAACTCAACAACCTCGCGGAAAGCTCCCGCATCTTTTCTTCGCTCTCTTTCCTTTCCGTGATGTCGCGGAAGGAAAGTTGCACACGCGGACCGGCAGGAGACTCAAACTTGACCCCCACGATTTCAGCCCAACATTCTTCGCCCGTCTTTTCGCCCAAAACAAATTCCCCCAAACGAAACGGATGCCCCTCGTTGAACGCCTCACGCAACCTCCCCGAAGGAAATTCCGCCAACACTTTTTCTAACACCTCCCCGTGCAATTCTTTTTGCTCCCTTTTGATTTGGCTGCAAAACGACGGGTTGGTTTCTAAAATTCGCAATCCCGGATAATCCAGCACTGCCGTCCCATCGCTGGATGTCTCAAAAATCCTGCGATAACTGGCTTCCGCTTCACGCAACGAACCGTTCAAAGAAACGATGCTTCGCGCCAATCGCCCCAACTCGTCGTGGCTGCTGAACTGCAATTCCTCCGGTGCTTCCCCCCCCTTTTGCAATTTCCTCACGCCCCTGTCGATCCTCCCGATCCGCCGCAACAAATTCCAGTCGATCACAAACCACAAAATCAAAACCAACCCTCCGCCCGCCGCCGTCATCGCCAACAAAAAAATCCGCACCGCCTTCACCCCCGCATCGTAAAATGTCCTCCGCTGTTGCAACAAAAGAACCGCTAACGGCTTATCGTTCAAGCCGTTCAGCAAAGAAAGACCCACCACGGAATTTTCTCCCTGCGCGTAAACCTGGTCAGCCCTCTTCTCTAGCAACCCCGGCATTTTCTCCTTCACTGACCCAAACTGCGCCGTTTCCGCCAGCGGGAGCACCCGGAAAGAAGAATCGGGCAACGGGAAAATATCCTGCACCGAACGCCCCGCAAGCACTTTTCCGAAAACGACATAGCCCGCCGCCTCCCCCTTTCTGTTGGTAGGCAAGACACCCCCGCCCGCCACCATGAACACCGTCCCTTTCAGCAACAGATACCCTTTTTTCACCGCATTCGGCTGCTCTCTCCTCTCCAGCAACCCAACCGAACGAAACTCGTTCTCTAGCTCTTCGGCATCACCGCCAAAAACCACTTTCCCGTTTCTGCGCGTCAAAAAAGCCAACCGCTTTCCGTCGCTCCCCCACACGCCCATGAAATCCACCCCCAGCGTCTCCACGACATCGGCAACCAAATTGGTTTCGGCAAATCCCACATTCTTTCCCCCGACATAGGAATACATGTCATTCCAGTAACTCCAGTCCGCAACCGTCGTCCCGAGGTTGTTCAAATCTTGTTGCAGCAACAAATGAATCCTCCCTAGCTCCCCCAATACTTGTTCCTTTTCCGTATCTTGAAAACGGGACAAAATCACCCCTTCGGTCAAGCCATACAACGCACCGAAAAGCAACAGCACCGAAACGGCAAAAATCGCCAGCGCCTTGGCATAGATCGTAACGCCCTTTTTCCAGTCGCCGGGCGACGAAAACTCAACGGGCAAATAGCTCTTCATCAACGCTTTGCTTTCGCCGCCGCCCCCGGCTTCTTGGGTAGCACCACATTCCCCAAATTGAAGATCGGCCCGTAAATCGCATAAATCAAAAACCCGACGATCGAACCCATCGTGATGATCGTAAAGGGTTCGATAATCTTGTCGATCTGGTTCGCCATCGTATCCAGTTCCTCTTCGTAATCAAACGCGATCTCGTCGAGCATCTCGTTTGCCGACCCCGTCTCCCCGGCAATCTGAATCATCGCCGCTATCGTCCGCCCGTCTTCCCCCAACCGGTGAGACTCCATCAAAAACGCATCGGGCATCGATATCCCCTCGGAAATATGAAACTTCACCCGCAAAAAAAACTCGCGGAAATCAACATGCGGCGCACTCGCCGCCGTGATTTCTAAAGCCGTCATAATCCGCACATTCGCCTGCAAAAGCGTCGAAAGACAGCGGAAACAAACCGTTGCCGCCGACTTCCGGATCAGCGGCCCAAGGGTCGGCAACCCGATCATCGTCCGCTGCACCCCGGGAATCGCATAAATCTTTCCCCATTTCTTGAAAAAATACACCAGCCCCATAATCGGTATCAACGCGATCCAAGGTTGCTTCAATAGCATATCCGAAAATCCCACCATCACCCGCGTCGCCAGCGGCAAGCTGACATTCATCGACGCATAAAGCTTGGAAATCGCTGGCACTAGCGTAAAGCTCATAATCAAAACGACCGCCACCGCCATCACCAACACCATCGCAGGATAAATCAAACCAGCCTTGAGTTTCTTCAAGATCCGCACCGTCTTTTTTTGCGTGCTCGCTATCTGGTTAAAAATATCAGGCAAACGCCCCGACTCCTCCCCCGCCCGCACCAAAGCCAGAGTCTCTTCGGCAAAAAGATCGGGGTGGTTCCCCATCGCATCGCTGATTTTATCCCCGTTACTGATGTCCGCACAAATATCGGCAATCGCTCCCCGGTAGCGCGGTGAGTTCATCCGTCCTGCCATTAGCTGCAAACTCTTGATCGTCGAAATGTTCCGCGACATACACCGCGCCAACCCCGCAAAAAGCGCAACCCGTTCATCCAGCGACGGCTTTTTGCTCGTATTCTCCTGCAACCACCCGTCAATCCCGACCAAATCCATCACTTTTGCTGATTCGTTTGGTGCTTTTCCTGAACCGAGCACCGCCTTGTCATCGCTG
>DYNR01000023.1:4130-12053 GCA_020720945.1 Chthoniobacter flavus
ATCCCCAACTGCCAAAGCCTCGCCGCCTGCTCCTGGTAATTCAACGCCACCGCATTCTGCTGCCCCATCGCCTCGATCTGCGTCAACCCACCACTCAACGATGCCGCCGCCGCCGCAACCAAAATCAAAATCGCCGCCGCAACCAACGCCTCCAAAATACTATACCCAGATTTAGAACTCGTTTTCATGGATAACTATTGTAAATTTCATCCCACCCACGCGTCCGCAGATTCGCCGTATCCACAGGCAGAAAACTCCCATCTGTTATGATGTATCCGTTCCACGCCGCCGGTGCCACCGCAATCTGCGCCGCTGTCCCATCAAAAACCGCCGTCATTTCCCATGTCTCCCCTGCCTGAAAATTCAAATCTAACCTCACCGCTGCCGCCGGATTGCTCACCCCCAAATAAAACGGCATCCCATTGCTTCCCACAAAATTGATGTCCGTCAACGCTGTCCCCGTCGCCGATTGATCCACATAAACCGTGCAAGCCACAACCGAATCCAACGGCTCCCCTTCAATGCTCAAAACAAGCGCATTAGAAACCGTAATCACCAGCGGAGGGCCTTGATTCAACTTCAATGTCACATTCCCTGCCCCATCGCTCACATACCAATTGTCTGAAGGCGCATCGACAAGATGCTCGACATCCCCATCCACCGCCTCCGCTGTCAACGCCGCTACCGCCGCGTCCACATACGCGTCCAAAGTCCCCCACGACCTCGTATGCAAAACCGCCGTTACCGTTTCCGTTAAGGTCTGCGCTCCCCCCGCTTCCGAAACATTGACCGTGGATGCCAATGTCGCCGTTAATGCCGAAGCTCCCCCAGAAGTAAACCACCCCGAACAACTCGGAAAAAACAGGTTCGAATCCGTTACTGGATCAATCCACCCTCCAGGCGTCTTGCTCCAATCCGCCGCCACGGTCAAACTCCCCCACCCATCCGCCAAACTCGCCGAAAATGCTGTCCCAGCATCCGCATTCTGCACCACCGAAACCAAATACTGCCGCAACAAAACACGGGCATTCTCATAGGCAAGCCTCCTCTTCATGGAATACACCTGCACATCCACCGTCCGGACGCGGTTTGTCATCAGCTCTAACCAACCTACGAACACCAAAGAAATCAACGCAACCACCACCATCACATACAATACGATACTCCCTCGTTGCCCCCTCTCCCTTAAACCTTTCCCAAAATCAAAAAAATACGCTTTCATTGCATCGAAGGAAATTGCGGAACAACCATAAAAAAGGATGTCCGGTTACCCATATTGAGATAATCTTTCCTCGGGTCGCCCGAGGCGTAGTTGTCTGCGTAAACTTCCCCCCCCAACGGCCAAACTCCAGGATCTGGCCACCATACGAAATAAAACGCAGGAATCGTCCCACTGGCCGGAAAATACCGCACCAGCGGCGAAAAATCCGCCACTCGAGTATCCGCCACTTCCTGCTCCCCATAAAATACATCGTAATATTCCTGAAAATAACCACTCTCGTAACGGCGCACCGATGCGTAAACTCCCGCAGGCGAAGTAACGGTCAGAAGATCCACTTCGTAAATCGCAGTGATGTTCATCTCGCTCGAACTGGACGGCCCAACAAGAAAAATACTCAACCCCGTATCGTTTGCCGGCGGCACAGTCGTATAAGCAGAAAAAATCGCCGCAGCCGTCCCATCCGCATCAATCAACGCCTGCCGAAACCCGTTGGGTGTCGTTGGCACATTCCCCGCTGTATATTGCAAAAGCCCCCACCGCAATGTCGCCTCTGTCGGCCTCGATAGGCAAAATACCCCAGCCGCCCCTTTCAAATCGTCCAGAAAGCTCGTCCGCAACTCCTCCGCCATCATCCGCCGCCCAAAATCGGGTGCCGCCTGCGTCCCAATATTCGTCCCTGCCGCCAAATCGTAAAACCCCGCCGCCGCTGCATCCCCTATGTCCACCTCCACCCTCGCATCCATAGACTCCCTCGCTTCCGTGATCGTTGCATAAAGCATAACCGCCGCCGTAATGACCCCGGCAGCAATGCCGACAGTCACCAAAAGCTCCATCAGGGTGAAAGCTCTCGCCCCACCCTCTGCTCTATGGCGATGATTCTTCATCCTGTGGGGACTTCTTTAACGGGGGAAACACCCCTTGCAACTCAATCGGTTGCGTCCTGCGCGGGGGATCTTGCGCCCCAAGCATATACCGGATCTCCGGCTTCAACGAATACCGAACCATAAATTTCCGATCCACTTTGTTCCCTTTCTTATCAATCTTCTCCTCAAACGCAAACTCCACCCGATCTGGATAAATCGCTTCCACCCTCACCGATTCCGTCTGCTTCGGAATCACCGGCGGCAAGTAATCCCCCGCCTGCACCCGCATCCGATCAAGCAAAACACTCCGCCCTACTCCACTTTCCGTATAACCCGATACCGCCATTTTCTCGAAAACCCCCTGAATCGCCCCTGCTTCCCCTTCGGCATCCTCCGTCGGTTGCGCCGTCTTCGCCGCCGGTGCCTTCTTCGCAAACGAAAACGGGTTCGGCTCATCAGGTTCCAACTTGATCATCCCCTTGCTCTCCGGCAACAAAGTTTGGGCAAAAACTGACCCAAAAAAAGCAAAAAAGAGAAAACTGCAAAAAACGAACCGAAACATAAAATAGAAGTTTTTTTTCATTGGCTTGCAAGAGGGACTTCAAACACAAGTTCTGCCTTAATGTCGTTCGATAACTGGCCTTTGCTCAAACGCATATTGGAAATCCTCAGCGTAGGAATTTCTGTCTCAAGCTTCCCTAACCAGTTTACGGTTTTAGCGTAATCATCTTCAACAATCAAATTCGCGCGCATCACCTTGGGAATCGTCGGATCGCCTTTCGTCGAGGCGACCTCATACCGTTGCCCCAATGTGAGCAAATTGGCTTCTTTAATCCGCATCGAGATAGCCAACTCCGCACTCTGCGGGGTATTGAGTGCATTAAAATACGGCGACCAAGCTTCCAAAAAACGGATCATTTCCTTGGTGGACACTTTCAACGCATCGTATTGCCTCGTCTCTGTCAGCACCTGCATTGCCGCAGTATTTGCTGCCGACTTCGCTTTATCTTCTTCTTTGCTGCGGACATCGGAATGATTTTTAATCCAAATGGTCGCTTGAACAAAAATCAGCATAATCACGACAACAAAAATAGCGGCGATTTGCTTGCTATTCATGGTATGGCTCCTCCTTCCACTTCCTTCACCGATGCCGACGGTTGCCAAATCAGGGTCGTTTTGTAATCGATTTCCGAGCGGCTAAGCTTTTGCTCGGGAGAATAAGTCCGGTATCCCGCACTCTGCAACCGATTAACGATTTGGTCGAGTTGCGTCATGGAACTGGCATTGATGCGAATAGAAAATTTGAGTTGCTTGGAATCGTCTTTGCTCCTTGTTACCTGCATATCGACCAGAGATGCATCGCTTTCGATTCCTCGTGCCAAATCAACGACTAACGGCTGCAACCCCCTCGTGCTTTCCGTCCAGATTTGCAAATCACTGGCCCGTTTTGCTTGCCCTTCCAGCGTCTTTCGCTCTGCTTGAATCTTTAACAATTCTTGTTTGGAAAGCTTTTCCCTCGCAACCCATTCATCCCTCGCTTTTGTAGAAGCCAACAAACGAATAGTAAATAAACCAGTCAAGGCAATTGCACCAAACACGGAAACATAAAAAAGCAACGGAACCAAACGGGCAATCTGCGGCAAAGGCGGAGCAATGTCGGAACGCTCCGTCTTTAAGTCGTCAATAAAATAGGGTTGGGCGCTCATGGCAATATCAGTTTTCCTCCCGTGGCGGCAAGGGCGGCGGAGTTGTTTGTATGGGTTCCAAAGCCGGGGCATCGCCTTTGCCTCCATTTTTTGGAGCATCGGGAAGCGGGGGGGGCAACGGTGGAGGATTTGCCACAGTCACGGAGGGGTTCTGAGTCTCGGAGGCAGAAACCGGTGCTGGCAGGACAGGCTTTGGACTCTCTTCAGAATTTTCTCCCTCCGCTTTCCCCGGTGTTGCAATGCGCGGCTTTTCGTGGCCCAACGCCCCCAAATTGTCGCAAAGCAAAGCCCACAAGTGGTTCTTCTTCGTAAAATCCAACACTTGGACTCCTTTGAAAAACTCGGCGATCGCCCCCGAAATCATCGGATCGACATCGTTGCACAAAAGAGCTACCGAACTCTGTTGCACCATCTTTTGTTGGAAGGGGGCAAGCAAATCCAAGATCGGCGTGACATCGTCTGCCGCATACACATCCGACCTCGACCGCAATTCCATCCACTGCACTCCCTGTTGGCTCAAAATACAGACAGAGCCTTGGTTGCAAACGACATACAACTGGCTGAATTGCGGGTCTGGCGGCTGCCCCTTCGGCAACAACTTCTCGACCTCTTGGGTCAAGTGCCGCAACATCGCATAAGTTCCAACACAAATCCGTCCCGCCCGCATCCCGTTTTCCGTCAGCAGCGTTTCAATCCTTTTGACCTGTTCTTCATCGCAAGTCAGCAATAAACTCGAGTTGGTCTCGGGGTTGTGCGTGACCGAATACCTCTTCCCCTTTTCGTATTTCGACCCCAAAATCTGCCTCGGGTTTGTCTTGAGCAACTCTTCGTATCCCTTGCGTCTCGATAGATTGTTTTCCAAGCTAATCACATACCGCGTGTTCAGGGAAATTCCGCACCACCCACCTTCGGTCGCTTTTTTCCATTCCAGCGAAAGGTTGTGAAACATCTCTTTCAAATCCCCTTCCGCTTTGCCCGGTGCCAAACACTTGCACCCTTTCCCAAAAGGCATCCAGTTGAGAATGTTTTTCCCAATATTGAAAAAAATCGCCTTGCGCCCGGAAAAGCGTTTTCGCCATGTCGCCGTGCTATCATCGGGCTCCGGCAAAAATGCCGTAAAAGTCAACACATCCTTGATGTCTTGAAACTTCATCGCGTGATTTCTTCTTGGTTTTCGAGATACTCTGCCACCTCGTCGGCACTAAACCCTGTCGCAAACGCCCCCACCCCCGCCTGGAAGCCTTCGTCCGCCCGCACCTCGATGCTCTTGTCAAAATTGTTCATCCCCCGCTTCCATCCCGTTTCTAGCTCCTGGTCGAGTTTCTTAAAATCGCCTCTCCGGATGATGTTTACCACCCCGTCATACTGCAACAAAACTTCATGGATGGGGAATCTCTTCCGCTTCTTGTCGTCGAGCAACAACCTCTGGCACATCACCAACCGCAAACAGTCCGCCATCGTCTCCTGCGAACTTTCCAAACGGTCGCTCGGAATTAACTTCAAAAACCTCTGCACGGTCTGCGCCGCCGTCGAAGTGTGCAAAGTCGCAACCACCACATGACCCGTCTCGGATGCTTGCAATGCAATCTCCGCCGTTTCGCCATCGCGAATTTCCCCGATCACAATCACATCGGGTGCCTGCCGCAACGCCGCCCGCAATGCGTTTCCAAAATCGATCTCGTCACTGCCCATCTCGCGTTGGGAAATCAGCGAGGGCAAGCCGTCCGGATATAAAAATTCAATCGGATCCTCGAAGGTGATCACATGCTCCCTCCGCCTCTTCGCCCGATGCAAAATCATCGACGCAATGGTCGTGGATTTTCCGCTCCCCGTCGCCCCGCAAATCAAAAACAAACCGTTCCTCGCTTCTAAAAATGCTTTGAGCGCAGGGGCGGGCACCTTGATGTTTCGCGGGTCAGGAATTTGGTCGGGCAAAAGCCGCATCACCCACCGCAACTTTCCGCGCGTGACCATCTGGCTCACGCGGAACCGGTGCTCTTCCAGAGAAATCGCGTAATCCAAGCAGCCTGGCTCGATGTGTTCGGGCACCGGATACTCCACGATAAAACTCTCGTCAATCAGCAATTTCCCGTTGTGTTTGTAGCTAAACGGTTCTCCCGGAGTCAGATAAAAATCGCTGATGCCGTCCTGCTTGCAGGTGGCAAGAATGCGCTGCCCGAGGGGGGATTCGTGGGTGAGATTTTTCATGCTACATCCATCCTATCACGCAAATTCCAAATTGGCAAACCCGCCGTTGACGCTACCATAACCGTTATTATGGTGCCGGCAGGTCGGTCGGCGGCGGCTCGGAAAACTCTACTCCCGAACCGTTGTTGCTAACATTCAAATACTTAGCCGATACACCGCCTACAAAAGTGGCGTTGTTGCTGAATGTCACCGTGGAATTAGGCGCCGCAATAATCCCATAGAAAAAACCATTGTTTTCGATCGTCAAATTCCCCCTGTAAACATTCAACTCCAACCATTCGGGATGATCCACATTCCCGAAAATCGCGTTGTTCCGGATCGTCGTCGTCTGGCTCGCCGTCGCACGGTTCACTGTTAGCTTCACCGGCCCCACCACGCGGATTTGCACATTGTTCGCCGCCGTTAAAGTGTCAATCCGATACTCCACAGGCTCCGTAGAACCCTCCACTCCCAGAGTGACGATCGCATTGTTCCCCGGATTTACCTTAGTGTAATACCCTGGCAACAGCGTCCCACTGCTCGCCGTCCCCCGCGCTGTCAATGTCGTCGGCAATGTCACCGTCGGCATGGATACTGGCGTAATCCTCCGGTAAACCGTCCCGATCACTGCGTTGTTTTCCACCGTAATCGTATAGTTCGACGGCTCTTCCGGTCCGTTCAAATCAACAATCCTGTCCGCCGAAACCCCTACCACCGTCGGGGTTCCCGGCGCATAAACATCCCCGTAAACAATCGCATTGTTGTTAAATGTAATGTTCGGCAAAGTCCCCGGCGTAGTAGCCAACACCACCGACCCATTCAACGCCGCATTGTTCGCGATGTTCCCCCCCCCAATCAGAATCCCCGTGATGTTGTAAAAATCGAAGTTCATCCCCGTATAAGAAATCCCCGTGCAATCGCTGTCTGTAAACCAGCTCTCCAACCCCTCCGGTGCCACCGCCATCGCCTGCACATACCGGAAATTCCCGTAGCTGGGCTGGTTGACCGTAAAGGGTCCCGAATACAGCGGGCTCTCCGCCGAAGGGATCGTCCCGTCCGTCGTGTAGCGGATTTGCGCCCCATCTGGATTCGTCGCGGAATTCGCAATCGTCACCTCCTGCGTCGCCGCCGTGATCGCCTCTTGCGTCGGCGATATGTCGGGCGCAGAAAGCGCGATCGGCTCCGCCGTTATCTGCGCCGTAACTTCTTCTGAATTAGAGAAATACTCGCTCGAAGATACCGCCACCGCCCGCAGGTTCATCTGCCCCCCAGCAAAATCCCAGTAATAAATCGGCAGGCTGACCTGGCTATTTTCCGCACTGAATTCCGTGAACTCCGACACCGTATCCGATGTCAGCGGATCCGTCCCGTCTGTCGTGTAACGAACTGTAAAGTTTTGCCCGCTGATGAAATCCGGATGCACCCCAGGCAACGAAATCGTCAACACCGCATTCGTATTGCTCGGTGCCAATATGTCCCCCGGCAACTCCCCTCCCACCTCATCGTATGTCACCGAAGATGGCGCCGACCACGCCACCACTGGTGCCACCGGCGTAATCGTGTAGTTGCATGAAGCTGGAGGGCTGTCCGTCCAGCGGGCTGTATCTGGCGATTTTACCCATGCCGATAAAGTCCCCCCTAAGTCAAGCGCAACCGGGGCGCTGTAAAGCGAGTTTGCTCCCCCGTAACGAATCGCACCCACCGAATTGGGGTTGTTGATCGTCACGGAAACCGTCGGCTGAAACTCCGTAAGCGGAATCGCCGCCCCTGTCGCAGGACTGAATGTCGGCGGCGACAACATCGCCGCAGGTGCCACCGCTACCGCCACGGGAGCCGACCCTCCCACCGTCTTCCCCACCGCCTCCCGCTCGCTGTAATCCCATACCCACCCGCTGGCGGCCAGTGAAATCCCAACATCCCTCGTCCCCGCCGCCGGTGTCTCGAC
>DYNR01000023.1:12153-14718 GCA_020720945.1 Chthoniobacter flavus
CGTCGCAACATCGGACTCCAACTTTCTGTCCCTTGCGTCTGCTGAAATCGCATTGTAAGAAACAACGCCAACCCCAGACAAAACAGCAATGATTCCGACAACGGCGAGGACTTCGACCAAAGTGAACCCGAACAAGGTTTTCAGGGAGATCGCTTTCATATCCGTAATATACTCTTCTCCCCGTGAGATTTCCAGAAAAAAATGGACTTGCGGAAAAGATATTTTTTGTGCATCTTACTGAAAGTTCTCCGCCTGCGCACTTCCTGAAACAAGGAGGCTTGCAGGCGGAATTCACCGCCTTACCATGTCCCCGCAAATATCTTCTATCTTGCTGTCCGTAAAAAGGTTACGCTTTTTATTTCCTCTGTTTTTTGTAGTGCTTTCAGCCGCTCTTTACGGCCAGTTTTCCCCTTCAAACCAAAGTGCTCCCAACGCGAGGCAGGTCGGGCAAATCACCCAGGTCGTCCCACTCCCGAATTCCGCCCCCACTTTCGATGTTTCCGACAACTACAAAAACGGGGAAGACATCGCCGCCCGCCTCCGCTTCGCCCCCGCGAAGCTTTATAGTTTTGACCGTGCTTCTCTCCGCGATGTCCTTCGCTATTTAGCGGAGGACGCGGGCATCCCCTTCGTCGCGATGCTCGAAACCGCCCCCGACCCGACCGGTGCCGGCGGCACGGCAGGCAACCCCCTCGATTCTTTGCTGGTAACTTTCACCATGCGCGCCAGCCCGTTCACTGTCCTGGAAGCCATCGCCCGCGCCAACCAAATCGCCCTCATCTACGAAAAAGGAATCTGGGTCATCCGCCCCGTCAACGAACACGAACTCATCGGCCGCACCTACAAACTCAGATTCAGCCCCCAAGAAAAAGTATCTTTCGACGCTGCCGCCGGAGGCAGTAGCGGCTCATCGTCCTCCTCATCTTCTTCAGGATCAGGCAGTTCCGCATCCATCCCCAACATGAACCGCCAAATGGCGCAAAACATCTACAAAACCGAGGAACCCCATCTGATCAAAGAGATCAAATCCATGCTCAAAATCCGCAGCAACGGCACCGTAGGACGAGTCGCCAGCGGCGAAGCCAGCGTCGGCAACTTCCCCGCCATGCCCCCCGGCGACGGCATCCGCCCGGAGTGGGGAAAAATGTCGGGCATCGCCTCGGATATCCCCGAGCCGACCGTCACCTTTAACTCCGATACCAACTCGATCTATGTCGTCGCCACCCGCCAGCAACACCAGTGGGTCGAGGGCTACCTCTCTGCCGCCGACCACCCCCAAGCACTCATCGCTATCGAAGTAAAATTCTTCGAACTCACCAAGGAACCCTCAAAAATAGTAGGAGTGAACTGGGCCCAAACTTTCCAGAGCGGCATCGGACTTCGAGCGACCAATATCGAAGCCCGCCCCTACGGAAGCATCTCTGTTTCCCAAAATATCCAAACCGATGCTCAGACGGGTATTCCGGCACAAAGGGCTGCAACAAAATCCTATTCCGTATCAGCAGGTGCCCCCTACAGCGCTGTGATCACCGCAAACGATATGGCCGTCACCATGCAAGCCTTCATGACCGACCGCGATACGACCCTCGTCCAATACCCCCGCGTCCTCACCGTCAACAACCGCGAAGTCGCCATCTCCAACGCCCGCAACGAACCCATCCTCGGCTCTTCCCAAAGCTCCAACAGCGGCGGCGAAGTCACCACCACCGACTCCATCACCTACCTCCCCATCGGCACCCAGCTCAACATCCTCCCAAAAACCATGCCCGACGGCTCCCTCTTCATGAATGTTTCCGTCACCATCTCCAACCGCGTCGGCGAAAAAGATGTCTCCGGCAATCTGTATCCCATCACCGCCTCCCGCGTCTTCCAGGCCGCCCTCCAGGTCGATTCCGGCTACTCCCTCGCCATCGGCGGCATGGAAGGCTACTCCGACAGCTTCACAAAAAACGGGGTTCCCCTCTTAAAAGACCTCCCTGGCATCGGTGCCCTCTTCCGCGACAGCAACCGCTACCAATCCAAAACCCACCTCGTCATTTTCATCACCCCTACCGTCATCTACAACCGCAAGGAATCCTCCGGCATCTCCCAAGAACCCGCAAGCACCCTGCCCGTCCGCCCCAACGAAGAAGTCCCCCGCCCACCCGCCTTCACCCCCGAAGGCCAACTCGTCGGCGGCATCAACGCCCTGAATGAAGCCATCCGCTGGCTGGAATACCAACTCCGTTACTACAAACAGCTCGACCTCGAAGTCCGCATCGACAAAGCGACCCTTGCCAAAATCAAAGGCATCATGAACACCGCCATGATGATCCAGTCCCAGATCCCGCAAATGGCGAAAGCCCAACCCGAGCACAGCGCCTTCCTCGCCGAAACCGAAAACCGTTTGGAAGACCTCATCGACGACCTCAATAAAGTCCGCGCCAGCGCAAACAAAAAAATCATCCGCTGACCCCCTCTCGCAAACGGGCATCAAACCCCGTGTTTGCTTCTCCTTGCGTCGCAAAACGCCCTCGGAGTGCGGAAGCATGATTCCGCTCTGGACGGGAAGGCACGACTTCCCGC
>DYNR01000024.1:0-9111 GCA_020720945.1 Chthoniobacter flavus
TTGCCGCCATTTTTTTCTTATCAACGGGCATTCAAAAAGAAACAATGGAAGGCATGATATTTGACAGCATCCGTTCGGCGGTCGATTTCGCTTCGCACTTGCCACGCTACAAGGAAATTCTTTCCGTTCTTCTGAAATACGGCATAGCCAACGAGTTACGACTTGCCGCTCTCCAGCATCTCCTGGGGATGGAGCCGCCGCCACCGCAGGCGAACAAAAGCGCGCTACTCTCCCAGCCTCTTCCCGTGCGCGTGCGCCTGGCGCTTGAAGAGCTCGGCCCCACCTTTATCAAGTTTGGTCAAATCATCAGTTCCCGCCGCGATTTGGTCACAGACGATTTTTATCGCGAGCTGGTCAAATTGCAGGCGAATGTGCCGCCGATTCCGGGCGAGCAGGCGCGGGAGATCATCCTAGAAGAGCTGGGTGAAACGCCGGAATCCCTTTTTGCAGAGTTTGACGACACGCCCGTCGGCGCGGCATCGATGGCACAGGTTCACAGGGCGACCCTCTTGGACGGTTCCTTGGTTGCGGTAAAAGTCCAGCGTCCCAATATCGAAGAAACCATTTCTCTCGACCTCGCGATCGCCCAAGACATCGCGGCGTTCGTCGCCCGCCATGTTCCAGAACTCTCGGGGCTCAACCCTGTTGGTGTCGTTAACGAGTTCTCTTCCAGCATGATGCGAGAGTTAGATTTTTCCGTGGAAGCCGCGAACTCGGCGCGTTTTGCCGAGCAGTTCGAAAAGGAACCGCTCGTCAAATGCCCGAAAATCTATCCTTCCTTTTCGACGAAAAAAGTCCTCACCATGGAGTTTGTTTCGGGGCTTCCCCCGGATGAGCCGGAAAAACTTGCCGAAAACGGCATTGACCCCATCGCGTTGAGCGAGAGCATTTCCCGGATTATTTTCCAGCAAGTTTTCGAGTTCGGTTTTTTTCATGGGGATCCGCATCCCGGCAACATGGCTATTTTGCAGGGGGGAGTTACGGCGCTTTACGATTACGGGATGATGGGTTCTTTCTCGCCGGAGTTTCGTCTCAGCATCGCGAGGATGCTCGGCGGGTTGGCGGAAAAAAACCACCGTTCGGTGATGCGTGCGATTTTGGAAATGTCCGAAGAAGGCTTTCCGGACGACCCGAATAAAATGCTTGCGGAAGTCGAGGCGTTTTCGGAAGCGTATTTGAATAAGCCATTGAAAGAGATAGAGTTGGGTTTTGTTTTTAGCAAGCTTTTGGAGCTTCTCAGAAACGGAAAGCTGCGGATGAGAGGCAGTTTTTATCTCGGGATCAAAGCACTCTCGCAAGTCGAGGCGATCGGGCGCGTTTTGAACCCGGATTTGAATTTCGTCCAACTCGCCGCGCCCTACGCAGCCCAAATCATCGTCGGGAAATACCGGCCACAAAAAATTGTTTCCCTGTTCCAGCATTTGCTCGGGGATGCCATCGATTTTTTGGAGGAGTTTCCCCACGATTTTCGCACTCTTTACCGGCGGATCAAGCGCGGTGATGTCAGCTTGCCGTTGGAGCACAAGATCGACCCGCAGGGTTTCGAGCCATTGAGGAAAACGCTCGATTCGATCGCCAACCGCCTGACGAATGCGATTCTTTCGGCCAGCGTTTTGGTCTGTTCTTCCATCCTGGTTCTCGCCCATGTCCCCCCGATGGTTTTCGGGGTGTCTCTTATTGGTGGAATCGGTTTGTTTTTAGGGACTTACATGTGTTTGCGCCTCGCTCTTTCCATCTGGAAGCACGGGGGTTTGTGACCCGGAAAACCTTGTTTGAAGCGGTGTTTGCCAAATCCACAGAGGGCGGCTTTTCTAGGAAAAAACGGTTTCTTGTTTTTTTTCTCCCGTTATCCATCGTAGCGCTTTGGGGGGTGCTTTACTTGCCGAACTTGGCGGTGAGCCCCACCTGGTATGGCGACGAAACCCTCGCCGTGTCTGCCGCCCAATCGCTGCTGCAAAACGCCCCGGCGCACAGGGCGATGAAAAATTCTTTTTGGAATCCGTATGCGCCTTACCAGCCAGGCTATCTTTACGCTATCGGTGCCGGGATGGTCGTTTTTGAAAACGACATTTTGGGGGCGAGGGTCGTTAACGCCGTGATCGGCTTGCTGGTTGCTCTCACGATTTTTTTCAAAGGGAGGCGCGTTCTCGGTGTGCGGGTGGCGTGGGTTGCCGCGCTTTGGCTTTTGAGCTACGAGCAATCGGTCATCCATTACAGGTGGGTTTTTACGCATAACTTGGTTGGCCTCGGTTTTCTCTGGGGTTTTCTTTCGCTCTGCGGTGCGAGGGAGAGGCGGGGAGAATGGTCGGCAGGGCTGGGGTTTGCTGTTTCTGCATCTTCTTTGCCAATCGCTATTTATGGAGTTTTTGCAGCTTGTTGCACCCGTTGGAAAACCCCTTTGAGCTGGTTCCGTGTATCGCTTGCTCCCGCGGTGGTGGTCGTTGCCTCTATGCTGCTCGCCCTCTTTTTCCATTTCCCGGAAAAATTTCTTTTTTCGGATCTCCGTGCGATGTTGCATTTTTATTGGGGGGCGACGGAGCAAAACAGCGGTTCTCTGCTCGGAGCCGTCCGCAACTTCGGCGCATTTTTCACCCAAGATGGGTGGCATTTCGCCGGATTGCTCGGGTTCCTTGTATGTCTGACCGATAAAAAAATTCGCCCTTTGGCGGTCGGCGGGCTTCTTGTTGCAGTTTTCCTTGTTCAAAACCGCCAGAACCTCCCCCTTTTTTATTACCAGGCGATGATCCTTCTCCCGCTGCTTTCCGTCGCGCTATGGCATGGGATTTCCCTTTCGATCCGATGGTTTGCTTCCCGTGTTTCCGGTGCGGGGCGATCCGGTCAACGCCTCTTGCATTCTTTGCCGCTGGTCCCGCTAGTCCTGGCGGCGGCCTTGTTGCCCTCCGTTTTTTCAGGCAACCTGCAACCTCGCATCAAGCCGTGGACAACCCAGTCCGTCGCCGAGGTTTTAGAGGTTGCTGAATGGGTCAACACCCATACTTCCGGCTCCGATTTGGTTATCGCCCACCACAACATTGCTTGGCTTTTGCATTGCAGGACGGCGGATTACCTCCAGGCGACGACTTGGTTTTCTTTCCCTACTTGGCCTTTTGAAAAACCGCTTCCGAAAGAGGAATTTTTTTATGCGCCCGACCCGGCTGCGGCGAAGTTTGCCGTTGTTGCCGACATCGATCGCCGCTGGACTTTTTCGCAGCCGAATGTTATGAAAATGATTGAACAGCAAGGAATTGTAAACTGGGAGCCCTGTTGGCAAGGGAAATATTACCTCGTTTTGAAAAACCCGGCTTTCGAGGAAAAATAAAGCGGGGATGCGGTGTTGGCGGGAGCCGTTTTTGAGTTTTTGTTTTTGGTTATTTTTTCTTACGGGCGTTTGATTTTTCCGCTTGCCGTGAGGGCGATGGAATTCACGAAGGAAAAAACGACAGGGATTTTGTATCGGGCCAAGTTTTGTTGGCAGAGTTTTGAAAGCTCGGTTTTGGAAGGGGGAGACGCGGGGTCCGCGGGGACGATTTCTGCGGTTGGGATGGAGCCGTATTGCGGGTGGTTGCGTGCCGAAACTTTTGAGCGGAGGACGGAAGGGTGAGAATCCAGAACGGCTTCGATTTCTTCCGGGAAGCATTTCAGGCCGCCCACATTGATGACCGATTTTGAGCGGCCTACGAGGAACAGGTCGCCGTCGGCATCTCTTTCCACGAGATCCCCGGTGCGAAACCATCCGTCTTCGCAAACTTCGGCGCGGGTTTTCCAAGGGGAGAGATAGGCGTCAAAAATTCCGGGGCCTTTGATGCAAAGCTCTCCCGTTGAAGGAGTTGTTGTGCAGGAATCGCTGGAAGGCAATATTTTGCAGGAGAACTTTGGGAGGGGGCGACCGATCGAGCCGGGTTTTGACGCGGCGTTTGCGGTGTTCAGGATGGGCAGTCCCGCCTCGATAATGCCGAGGCCTTGGGTTAGCGGGATGCCGAATTTTTCCGAGAAAGAGTTGGCGGTTTCGGGCGGGAGTGCGCATGCGGTCGAGACGGCCAGACGCAAGGAATGCCACGGCGGAGGGTTTTGGGCGGCGGCCAAAAGCCGGTAGTGGAACGGGGCACCGTAGATGACGCTGGCGTTCGTGGCGGTGGCAGACGCGAGCATTTCTTCGGCGAGGTGCGAGTTGCAAAGGACCGTGGTAGCGCCCCGCCAGAGGTAGAGGACGATCGAAACGGCGAAGTGGTGCGCCATCGGCAGAATCCAAAAAATGCGGTCGGATGGCTCGATTGCAAGGCCGTCGTTTGCGGATGAAATCCGATCGAGAAGCGTTTGGTGGGAAAGGATCACCCCTTTGCTTTCGCCGGTGGTGCCCGAGCTAAAGCGGATGAAAGCCGGGTTTAGCGCGGCGAAGGCATTTTCCGAAAAAGGTGCGGGGGAGGTTGGAAGAAAGGATCGAAACGCGGCATCGAGAGAGTTTGTGACGATGGGGGAAGGCGGGGAGTCTGGGTTGTCCGGAACGGTGGAGGGTTCGGTGACAATGGCGTGGAGAGCTGTTTTTTCTGCAAGCGCAAGTCGTTCTTTTTTAGATAGTTCGGGGGCGATCGGGACAAAGCAAGCACCGGCGCGCAAGATGCCCAACGCGCAGATCACATAGCGGAATCCCTCTTGCCAGAAGAGCCCGATCCGGGGTTTCGCATCCATCGCCGAAGCGGTGGCAAGGCGTTTGAGCTGTTCCGAAAAAAGTTCTACTTCCGCTTGTAGCTCAGAAAAAGAAAGAGAAATCTCGCCGTCGATCAAAGCGGTGCTCGAGGGGTTTGCCCTCCGAAAAATATCGTCCACGATGTTCATTCTATAATGCCCTAGCAAGAGAAGCGGTATTTTTGGAGAAGTTTTTGTTCATTGATGGCGGCGGAGGAGAGGCGTTTTTGCGCGAGCAGGGCGGCGGCGATGCCGGCGGCCTCCCCGGTGGACAAGCAAGTGCCGATGACGCGGGTGGATGCCTGGGCTTCGTGTGTCGCCGAAATAATTTTCCCAGCGGCGAACAAGTTTTCGAAGCGAGAGGATTGCAGGCAGCGGAGGGGGATGCCGCAGGGGCGGTTTGTTTTCGGGAACAGCAATTTGGGGCCGCGGGTTGTTTCTCGGAGTTCCATCGGCCATGCGGAGGATGCGACGGAATCGGGGAAGGTCGCGGAGGAAAGCAAATCGGCGTCCGTCAATTCGTATTTTCCCGTGATGCGCCAGCTTTCGCGGATTCCGAGAGCGTGCGGCCAAACGGGGTTTTCAGCTTCCGCAAAGAAAGGGGTTTCCCTTTTCAAAAAACGGAATAAACATTTCGCTGTTTCGTGCGCTTTTGCTTGAATTTCAGATAGTTGGGAAAGGTTATTCGGGTTGTAAGGCGAGTCGGGAGAGACATCGAGCGAAACGAAAACGCTTTCTCGGTCGCCCGTTTGGCGGAAGGTGGCACCGAGGGTTTCTTTCGGGAGGGAACCGGAGAGGGCGGCGGCGGCGATTTTTCCCGCCAAGGCGAGGCGAGAGTCGTCGTCCAAGAGGAGGTTTTGCGGGCGGAGGGCGTTTTGCGGGATTTCAAAAATGTATGCGGGGCGTTGGAGTTTTTCGGGGGGGGCGATTTTGCAAGGGGCACCCGCCAGGAGAGAAAACGAGGCGTCGCCGCTCGCGTCCACGACGGTGCGAGGAACGACCGTCTGTTTCCCGGACGGGGAAATGAAATCCACGGAACGGATTTCGCCGTTTTCTGTTTTTGCCGAAACGATTTTTGTGTCGGTGCAGGTTTGGAGGAGTGGGTTTTGGGAAAGGAAGGAAGAGCAAATGTGGAGGAAAGTTTTTGGGTGGTGGAGGAGGACGGAGAGGCGTCCCATTTTCATTTTTTGTGTTTTGCCTGAAGCCAGCAAGGCGGATGCAAAAGCGGTTGCGAAACCTGGGGAGAGGGGCGGGGCTTCGGCGGGGGAATCGATTTCGTAAAGGCCGCAGGTCGAATGGACGAAGGCCGAAGAAACGGTTCCTCCGATGGAAGGTTCTTTTTCCAAGAGGAGCACGCTTGCGCCGCAAGCGGAGGCACCCAGTGCCGCGGCGATGCCCGCGCATCCCGCACCGATAACCAAGACATCCGCGTTCATTTTTCCCCTTGGTTTTGCGGGGTTTCAGGAAGGGTGTAATCCGTCCGGAGGGAATGGAGGATCGCTTCCTTTTCGTGGGGCGAAAGATCGCCGTCTCTCCAAGAAACCGTCATGGTGGTTTTCCCGCGAAACTCGCTCAGGAAAACGCCGGTTCCAGGCGGCGAAGAAACGGCGGGGACATGGAAGCCGTTTTCTATTTTCGCGGAAAAAAAGCGGTCGGTTCCCGGGAGAAATTCGCCCGTATGGGAATGGAAAAACGAAGTGAAATTTCCTTTGCCCTGGAAGAGGACGAAAGCGATGGAAAGGCGGGGTGGCAGCCAGCGCAAGGCATCGAGGAGCAGGGAGAATGCCTCGTCCAATTTTTCGCGGGTCATTTTCGCAAACTGTTGGGAGAGAGATTGAACTGCGGAAGAGAACGAGAGCATTTCTTCTTTGTGGAGGCGAAAGAAAAACATGGAAATGCGGTTTTGGAATAGCGGGGAAGCGCCCTTTTTCGGACGGGTTTGGGAGGGGATGCTGACGGCCAGAGAGGCGCATTCTAGGCTGCGGAGCAAAAAGGCGGCGTGGATGGCCCGGAACGCTCCCGCCAGATAAAAAGGGAGATGAAAAAGAGGTCCCACCATTGCCTCCGATTTTTGTTTCATTGCGGCAGTTTCTTTTTCGCTGAAAAAGACGGTTTCAAAGTCCGCGTGTTTTGTGTTGCCCGATGTTTTTTTGGGGCGAGAAAGAGAAGGGAAACCGGTTTGGGCGAGGGAAGAAAAATGGGAGGCGATTTTTTTGAGGAGCGCGAATTTTTGTTTGAGGGTGGAAGTGTGTTTTTTTTGGTTTTTCGGGGGAGGGGAGCATGGTGGTAGGGAGTCCAGATTTTGGAGTTCTTGGAGCAAGAGTTCCGCGCCTTTTCCATCGAGCAAGAGGTGCGACCAGGTCAGGATCAGCGAGCATTTTCCGTTTTGGAGGAGGATCAGGTCCGCGCGGAAGTGCCATGGTTCGTCGCGGGGGAGCAGGGGGGAAGAGAGCAGTTTTTTTTGGAAGGCGAGAGGGTCTTCGATGGGGAGAGAATCTGCGGGGAGGGGGCGAAGAGGGGAGGAGGAAGGAGATGCGTTTTCGTGCCAGAGAAAAAAAGGGGGGAGGGGAGCAGGGGAGGTTGGGATTTGCCAGGATGGGGGGAAAAAGAAAAAGCGGCGGACTTTTGCGCGGAGGAGGGGATGCCGGTTTGCGAGGGATGCCAGCGCGTTTTTTAAGGAAGCGATGTCCGGCGTTTCGGCGAGGGTGAGAACGGTCTGTCCGAGCAGGGGAGCTTGGCCGTTTCGTTGCATTAACCCGTTGAGAGCCAGGATGAAGCAATCGGAGCCGAAGAAAGGAATTGGGTCGGGAGAGCGAGGGTTCATCCCGGTTGTCCGGGGGAGGAGGAAAGTTCCGCCAAGAGTTTCGATAGCGCGTCGATCGAGCAAAAGTGTGTTTTTGTCACCAAGTTGGCGGGGATCGGGAGAGAAAAGCGGTCTTCGATTAAAATCAGCAATTGCATGATCGCCATGGAATCTAAGCCGAGGTCGAAAAGGTCGTCGTTATTTTGGAAGTTTTCGGGCAGATCCAAGATGCCGCCCGAGAGAATGTCTTTGAGTCCTTCCGCAAAAACGGAAGGGTTGGGGAGAGTTGTGGGACTATTTTTTTCCGAGAAATCCATAGACGCGCGGAGGGTAAATTCCTTGGGGGAGGGATGTCAACTTTCGATTTGGTTTGCGTTTTTGCGGTGGGAGATTTTTCAATTTTTCGGGTGACAATCGGAGGGGGGAGCGATTAGCCTTTTGTGCAAATGATACCCAATTTGCGGATAGAGCCAGCGACGCTGGAAGATTTGCCAGAGTTGACCGAGTTGCTGATCGAGCTGTTTACGATCGAGAAAGATTTCATTCCCGACCGCGAAAAGCAGTTGCGCGGGTTGCGTCTGATTTTGGAAAACCCGAGCAGGGGCCGTATTTTCGTTTTGAAAAACGAGACCCATCTGATCGGGATGATCAATTTGTTAATTACGATTAGCACGGCGGAAGGCGGGTTTGTTTTGTTGCTCGAAGATTTGGTTGTGAGGCATGACCACCGGGGGCAGGGATACGGAAGCAAACTGATCGAGTATGGGGTGGCTTACGCGAAGCAGAAGGGCTTTTTGCGTTTGACGCTTTTGACCGATAAGCCCAACCAGCGGGCCAAGCAGTTTTATTTGCGGCATAATTTCGTGGAGAGCGACATGATTCCGATGCGTTTGTATTTGCGGGATTGAGGGTTGCGGGGAGTTTGAAAAAAGAGGGAGGGGGGAGTTGTGGATTACGCGTGTTTGGATTTGTCGAGGGCGGAGAGGTGCGGTCGTCCCGAGGTTGTTTTTTGTCCGGGGAAGGAGCCTGGGCAGGTCGCCGAGATCGCCAAGGAACTAAGAGAAAAGAACGGTTGCTGTCTTTGCACGAGGGCGGGGGAGGAGCATTGGCAGGCGGTGGGGGCGGTGCTGGAGGATGCGGAGTTTCATGCGTTGGGGCGGTTGATTACGGTTGGTCGGGCACCCGTTTCTGCGGCGGGGTTCCGGGTCGGGGTTGTTTCGGCGGGGACGGCGGACCAGTTTGTTGCGGAAGAGGCGGCTTGCACTTTGGAATTTTATGGGTGGGAGGTTGCGAGAGTGCGGGATGTCGGGGTGGCGGGTTTGCACCGTTTGATGGAGCGGTTGGAAATTTTGCGTTCTTGTTCTGTTTTGATTGTGGTTGCGGGGATGGAAGGGGCGCTTGCGAGCGTCGTTGGAGGGATGGTCAAAATTCCGGTGATCGCGGTTCCGACGAGTGTCGGTTACGGTGCAAATTTTTCAGGCCTCGCCCCGCTGTTGTCCATGCTAAACAGTTGCAGCGCAGGAGTGACGGTGGTGAACATCGACAACGGGTTCGGTGCCGCCAGTGCCGCGGATTCGATTTTGCGGTTGGCGGAAAGGGAGAAATTGAACCACAGAGGCGGGGAA
>DYNR01000024.1:9211-14716 GCA_020720945.1 Chthoniobacter flavus
GGATTCGATTTTGCGGTTGGCGGAAAGGGAGAAATTGAACCACAGAGGCGGGGAATTGAAAAAGGAAAATTGAAAAAGGAAGAAGGGGGAGGAGAAAGGGGCAAGCGACAAGTGGCAAGTGACAAGGGGAAGTTAGGTGCTGCGCACGGGGGAATAGGGTTGGCTGGATTCTGACTTCTGAATGCTCTCCCCCAACAGCCTATCCACCTATTGGGGGGCATCCTTCCCAAAGTTGCTCTTTTTTACACTCAGCGCAACGCTGGTTTCGCTACTGAATTTTGCCTTTTTAGGTTGAACAGATGCGGAGAACGATTCATTCTTGGAGTTGCATGAGATCGATCATCCGTCATTTTTGTTTTGCCTGTGCTTTGCTGGGAGGGGTTTTGTTGTCCGCTGGGGCCGCAGAGCAACTTGGGCGCGAGGTCGTTGCGTTCGAGATTTCCTTCCCGAAGGAAAAGGGGTATCAGCGGGTAGTTTTTGGGCTTTACGATGATGCCGCCCCTGCGACGGTGGAGAATTTCAAGAAGCTTGCTAAGAAGGGGTATTACCGGGGGATGCGTTTTCACAGGGTGTTTCCCAATTCTTTGGTTCAGACGGGCGATCCGCGTAGCCGCCACGGGCAGACGGAGTTATCCGGGACGGGCGGGCCAGGTTACACGGTGCCCGCAGAAATTCGTTTGCCGCACAAGCAGGGGGCGATTGCCATGGCGCGTTTGCCCGATGGGATCAACCCTGCGAAGGCCAGCAACGGGGGGCAGTTTTATGTCGCGTTGGAGCCGATGCCCAAGCTCGACGGGCAATACACGGTTTTTGGCGAAGTGCTGGAGGGGATGGAGGTGCTGAAAAAGATCAGCGATGTCCGCACGAACAGCAACGATTTCCCTTTGGAAAAAATCATCATCCGCAGGGTCAAACTGATGCCCCGCCCCGTGCAGGAAGCACCTTGAACCCCTTGTTTTTCAATCATTTAACCTAGAAATCATCCAATGAAAGTAATCGTCACCGTTTTACCGAAAACCACGGTCCTCGACCCGCAAGGGGCAGCCACGGCAGAAGCCATGAAACATTTGGGGCTAGAGTCCGTGCGCGGTGTGAGGGTCGGGAAGAGCATCCAGTTTGAGGCGCAAGGAGCCGATGAGGCGAAGCTGCACGAAATCGCCCGAGACTTGCTTTCCAACCCCGTGATGGAAGATTACAAGCTGGAGATTCTTCCTTGAAAGAGAACGGGTTATCCACGAAGCGCAACTGAACAAAAGGAATTTTATGCGATTTGCCGTAATCCGTTTTCCGGGGTCTAACTGCGACCAAGACTGCGTCCTTGCCCTCGAAAGTTTCGAGGGGGTCGAGGCGAGCTATGTTTGGCACAAGGACGAGAGTTTGGAAGGTTTTGACGCGGTGGTTTTGCCGGGAGGGTTTTCCTACGGCGATTACTTGCGCTGCGGGGCGATCGCCCGGTTTTCTCCGATCATGAAAGCCGTGCGCGGTGCGGCGGCGGACGGCAAGCTGGTTATCGGAATTTGCAACGGCTTCCAGATTCTTTGCGAAAGCCGTTTGTTGCCGGGGGCGTTGATTCGCAACCGCGATTTGCATTTCCTTTGCCGGCATGTGTTTATGCGGGTCGAGAGCGCGGAGAGTTCTTTTACGGGGGCGGGGGAGAAAGGGGCGGTGTGGAACATCCCAATCGCCCACGGGGAAGGGGCCTATTGCGCGGCACCGGAGGTTTTAGAAGAAATCGAAAAGAGGGGGCAAGTGCTGTTGCGGTATTGCGGCGCAGGAGGGGAGGTCGGGGAAGAGACGAATCCCAATGGTTCGGTCGGGAACATCGCGGGGATCCGTAATTTGGAGGGGAATGTTTTTGGTTTGATGCCCCATCCCGAGCGGGCGTGTGAGGCGGGGCTTGGCAGCACGGACGGGCGTTTTATTTTTCAAAGTATGATCCAGGCATTTCGGAAAACCGGGGCGACAAAGACAGGCGAGGAGGCAGCATGAGCAACCCAGAAATCACACCAGAAGTTATCGCGAAGCACGGCATAACGCCGGAGGAGTTTGAGCGGATCCAGAAGATCCTCGGCAGGGACCCGAATTTCACGGAGTTGGGGGTTTTTTCCGTGATGTGGAGCGAGCATTGTTCCTATAAAAACTCCAAGCCGGAGTTGAGGAAATTTCCCACGACGGGGGAGCGGGTTTTGGTGAAGGCCGGCGAAGAGAACGCGGGGGTCATTGACATCGGGGACGGGTGGGCGATCGCATTTAAAATCGAGAGCCACAATCATCCCAGCGCGGTGGAACCGTTCCAAGGGGCGGCGACCGGGGTGGGCGGAATCATCCGCGATATTTTCACGATGGGGGCCAGGCCCGTGTTTTCGATGAACTCGTTGCGGTTTGGTTCGATCGAAGGCGATAGCGACGCGGCGAAAACGAACCGGAGGTTGTTTGCCGGGGTTGTCGCGGGGATCAGCCATTACGGGAATTGCATCGGGATTCCGACGATTGGCGGAGAAGTTTATTTCGATGATTCGTATGCGGGCAACCCGCTTGTCAATGTGATGTGCTTGGGCGTGTTGCGGCATGAGCAAATCGCTCGCGGCGCGGCATCGGGCATCGGGAACCCTGTTTTTTATGTCGGGGCAGAGACGGGGAGAGACGGGCTTGCGGGGGCGGCATTCGCGTCGCGCGAGTTGACCGAAGAGTCCAAGGAAGATCGGCCTGCGGTGCAGGTGGGAGATCCGTTTCGTGAGAAGTTGTTGCTGGAAGCTTGTTTAGAGTTGCTCGCGAGCGGTTGTGTGGCAGGGATTCAAGACATGGGAGCGGCGGGGTTGACCTGTTCGACCTGCGAGACGGCGAGTCGCGGCGGGACGGGTGTCGAGATTGATGTCAACTTGGTTCCCAAGCGTGAGGTGGGGATGACCCCTTACGAAATCCTTTTGAGCGAATCGCAGGAGCGGATGCTCGTGATTGTTCACAAGGGGCAAGAAGCTACGGTGCGGGAGATTTTTGAGAAGTGGGATTTGCCCTATGCCGAAGTCGGGACAGTGAAAGATGATGGCAAGATGCGGGTGATGGAGGGCGACCGGGTGGCGGTGGAGATCCCCGCCAGCAAGCTCGCCGATGATGCGCCGATTTACAACAGGGAAGTTGCGCCGAAAAAGGTGGCGGTTCCTTTGTCGGTGGATTCCGTTCCCGAAGGGGATGCAGGGGAGATTTTGCCTGCGTTGCTCGCGGATCCGAGCATCGCTTCCAAGCGTTGGGTGTGGCGGCAATACGACCACATGGTGCGGTTGGGTGCGACGGTTTTGCCTGGCTCCGATGCGGCGGTTTTTATCGTTCGTGAGGCCGGAAAAATTTTGGCGGCGACGACGGATTGCAATGCCATCTACTGTTTGCTCGACCCGAGGGAAGGTGGAAAAATTGCCGTTGCAGAAGCGGCCAGAAATTTGGCTTGTTCCGGCGCGGTGCCTTTGGCGGTGACTGACAACTTGAATTTTGGCAACCCGCACAAGCCCGAGAATTTTTTGCAATTGCGGGAAGCGGTTGAGGGGTTGGCGGAGGCGTGCCGCTTTTTTGGGACACCGGTGACTGGCGGCAATGTCAGCCTTTACAACGAAAGCCCGGCGGGGGCGATTGATCCTACGCCGACGGTTGGGATGGTCGGGATTATCGAGAGGCCCGAGTGTGTCATGACGCAGGGTTTCCGCGGTGCAGGGGATGCGATCTATCTGTTGGGGGAAGTTTTGGACGGGGCTTGCGCGTCGTCCGGGTTGGGTGGATCTCATTATCTGAAAAGGGTTTACGGGAAAAAAGAAGGGACTCCGCCGCGTTTGGATATGGGAACCGAGAAGCGGTTGCACGATTTGTTGCGCGAACTGATCGGCGGAGGGTTTGTGAAAAGTGCGCACGATTGCGCGGAAGGTGGTTTGGCTGTGGCACTTGCGGAGAGTTGCCTTTCTTCTGGAAAGGATGGTTGCGGGCATCTCGGCGCATCCGTGAAAATTGAGGGAGCGGGGCGCGCCGATGTTTTGCTTTTCAACGAAGCGCAATCGCGTGTCGTCGTGAGTGTCGAGTCCGGAAAAGAGAAGGAGTTTTTGGCGGCGGTTTCTCGTGCCGGGTATCCCGTTTCTCGTTTGGGCGAAGTGGCACCAACGGGGAGGTTATCGATTTCGGTCGGAGAAAAAGAGTGGCAGTGGTCTCTCGCAGATTTAGAGTTTGCGTGGGGTGGTGCCATCGGTCGTTTGATGGCGTAGCGTTTGGAGGATTTGATTCCGATTTCCGATTTTTGAGCGAGGCGAAAAGGAGTGCTTTTTTTGGTGAAAAAGAAGGTTCCAGTGCTTGGTCAGGCGGGGATATTGGTGTCTAATCCCTTTGCGGGGTTAGAGATAGGGGGTTTGGCGGATTCGCCTCCCCCGTTGGAATCGAATGAAGCGGATGCGGGGGGGGATGGGGAGAATGGGGTTGCGGCAGGGAAAGGAGAGGTGATTTTGCGCCGGGAGACGGCGCATCGGGGAGGGAGGACTGTTGTGGTGGTTCACGGGTTTCATCCCGAAATTTCCGGGAGGCAGATTGCCGAGTATTGCAAGAAAATCAAGCAGAACTGCGGGTGTGGAGGGAAGGTGGACGGCAGAGCTTTGGAAATACAAGGCGAGATGGTCGAGCGGTTGCGAGATTTTTTTCAGAAAGAAGGGTTTCGGGTTCGCGGGGGGTGAGGTGTATTTTTTTGCAAGGAGTCGTGTTTTGTGGTTTATTGGAGAGGGAGAGACAGGGTTGTTTTTTGGTGGGGCAACATTTTGAAAATGGAAAAGTGGACCATCGGAAAAAAACGGTGATGACCAAAGGCGGTAGCTTGTTTTTTGGTTGGGAAGTTATTCGGTAGACGCCAGAATCCCGCTGACCCTTTTTCTCACACGAAGGCACGAAGGGGTAGAGGCTATTAGACTGTTAGACTGTTAGACTGTTAGACTGTTAGGGTTTCCCCCACTTTTTCCTTTTTCAATTTTCCTTCTTCACTTCCCTCGCCTCCCAACGAAGGCGGCAAGTCATGCCTTGCCGTCCAGAGCGGAATCATGCTTCCGCACTCCAAAATATGCCCCGCATCCTATACGAAAAATCTTTTGATGCATTGTTTGAATCGTGCTGTTGTTCAAGCACTCGCAAATAGAACCTGAATCCGTGAGATAAATGCAAAGAAGATATGCAAGGCATTGGAGCGAAAGGGTTTGGAAAAAACCAAGGAATACCTCTAGGAGCCTGTAGGACTTAGTGCGCATGAGCGAGGAAAATGCGGTTTGAGATGGAAATTTCACGGATTTGAGGAAGCTATGTGCACATAACTGACGAAAATACGGGGAATTTCCAGCCAAATCCCCGTTTTCCGCAGCCTTGCGAGCTAAGTCCGACAGGCTCCAAGGTCTTTTGCGTGTTTTTTCCAAGCCTTTGCAGCCCAATTGATTACAGATATTCACAGCAGTTATCTCACTGATTCAGGTAGAATAGAAGTGCGGCTTATGCGAG
>DYNR01000247.1 GCA_020720945.1 Chthoniobacter flavus
GGGATTTGCAGGAAAGAAATTGTCAGAGACTCAAGATTCGGGGAGGATGATGGGCGATTTATGCGGCAATTTCCAGAAAGAAAAGAAACGGGTTTTCTGCTTTTCGCAAGAGTTTCTGCGGATGATGTTGTTTTGTATGTGAATGCGGCGTTGGCGGGTTACTTGGGGGCGGAGAAAGATGTTTTGGCCGGGGTGCCGCTGGAGAGTTTGGCGGGGCTTGCGACGGGGGAAGTGCCCGCGTGTTTCGAGGGGTATTCGGGCGGGGGCAGCGTGAGCAAGATGGTGGTGGACGGGGAGGGGCGGGTATTTGAGCTGGCGAGGAGTTGCGAGGGGGGAGTGCTGGACATCGTGCTGGTGGAGGTGACGGATGCGCGGGGAGTTTTGGAGCGGTTTGGGGCATCGATCGCGGTGGTGCCCGACGAGTTGAGCGAGGCGGAGATGCGCGGGATTTTGTATCCGAGCCGGAGGATTTTGACGGTTTCTAGGACGCGGATGGCAGGGCTCAACGAGATGGCCGGGGCGAATTCGCCGTCCGAAGTGCGGTTGTTGATGGGGATATTTTCCGAGGAATGCGGGGAAGCGATTTTGGATGCGGGAGGGTGCATCGGGAGCGTGTCGCCCGATGAGGTGGAGGGGATATTCGGTGCGCCGCGCTATTACGAAGACCACGCATTGCGGGCGTTGGGCGCGTTGGTGAAGCAGTTTGAGAAAATCGGGAAGCTCCGTAAGATGTTGCACCGCATGGGGAAAGAAATCCCTTCGGTTGCGGCAGGCATTGCGGGAGGGGAGGTGCTGCTTTCGCCGGCAGAAGCGCGGGGAGGGAGCCGGATTTCCGTTGCCGGGCACTGCGCCGTCCTCGCGTCCCAGCTGAGCAAGCTGGCGCGGCCCGGCGAGATTTTGATTTCCCAGCTCGCGCTCAACTCCCTGTTCGCGCACTTGCCCGAGGGGTGGACTTACGCGATAAAAAAAGGTTCGCAAGACCCCGACATTTCCGATGTCGCGTGGGGGGCGGACGATTTGCAGCCGTTGCCCGAGAATTTGCAAAACTGCTATTACATCCTCGGCCCTGGGGCGGCGGCAAACCCTTCGCAATGCGAATATCTTTTCGAGTATCTTTACAGCGTTGGGGGCGAGGGGGCGGAGAATTTTTTTCCTGTCCTGCGGGTGGTGCCGGCGGTTGGGGCAAAGCACGGTTTTAGTTTTTCTGACCAGAAGGTGGCGGAGGCGGCGGTCGTGCAAATTTTGGGGAAATACAAGCTGTTGCAAGTGGTGGGGCAAGGGGGGATGGGGAAGGTGTGGAAAGCGCAGGATCGGTTTGGCAACACGGTGGCCATCAAGGTGTTAAATTCGGCGGAGACGGCCAGCAAAGAGACCGTTTTGCGGTTCAAGCGCGAGGCGGAAATCATGGCGCGGCTGCCGCACCGCAACATTTGCAGGGTGTTTGAAATCAGTGCATACGAAGGGGTGCAGTTCATCGCCATGGAGTATATCGACGGGCTGACGCTGGCGGATTTGCTTTACGAGGGGATGGAGGCGGGAGGAAGTATCGAGGGGAAAACGACGGATTTGGGCGACCTGATCCGATCGTTGCGGGTGAGCCGTCACGAGGCGGTGGGGCAGGGGCGGCAGCCGATTGCAGAGACCCACCAGCGACCGTTGCTCAACCGCGTGTTGCCCCTCGAACTGGCGCTTTCGCTTTTCGGGAAAATTTGCGAGGCCGTGCAGTTCGCCCACGAGCACGGCATATTGCACCGGGATTTGAAGCCGGGGAATGTGCTGTTGCGCGAAGACGGCGAGCCGCTGGTGGCAGACTTCGGGTTGGCGAAGCTCGAAAAAGAAGACGACGAAGTTTCACTTTCCATTTCGGGCCATGTCGTTGGCACCATCGAAAACATGGCGCCAGAGCAGGCGGAATCCAGCAAAGATGTGGATGAACGCGCCGATGTGTTTAGCTTGGGAACCATTCTCTATCAAGTGCTTACGGGGCATCGGCACTTCCAGTCTTGCGGGAATATTTTGCAGGATGCCCAGAGGCTCAAGACCCACGAAGCAGTTCGTCCACGGCAGTTGAACCGGCAGATCGACCCCGATTTGGAGCTGATTTGCCTGAAGGCGTTGCGGGCGGACCTCGCCGAACGATACCGGAGCGTCGCGGCGCTCAAGGCCGACATCGAGCGTTACAGGAGGGGGGAAAACATCGCGGCAAAGCCCGTCACGACGATTGGGATTGTCCGTAACCTCATCCGCCGCCACCGGGCGGTCGCGGCGGCGATTTCCATTTTTCTCCTGCTTTTTTCCGGGTTGGCAGCGGTCGCGTTTTGGCAGATCAACGAGCAGAGGATCGAAGCGCAGGCGGCGTTGCGGGCGGCTGAGGAGCAGGCGCTTTTGGCGGCGCGACAAGCCGAACGGGCGGATGCGGCGTTGGCGAATGCGGAGAAGCACAGGCTTTGGGCGCAGAGCAAACAGGAGGAGGCCGAAGAGGCGCTGGCGCAGGGGAGGGATGCTTGGTTGGCTTACGAAAAAGCCGTTAAGGAGACCGAGGTTGCGCGTCAGGAAACCGAAGAAGAGAGGGATGCAAAAATCCGGTTGGAAGATACCGCCAAGCACCTGCGAGAAAAATTGGCGGTGATCGTGGAAAAGCCCGCCGAGGGGCAGCAGGGAGAAAAACCGCCCGAGAAAAAACAGCCCGAAGGGACGGATCCCAAGCCGATCCGTAATTTTTTGCTTTCGCAGGCGGACAGGGTTTTTGCCCACGAGCTTTCCAAGGATGCGTTGGCGGCAAACCGGGGGCGTCCCGAAGAAATCCAGCGGCGCATTTTTGGCGGGTTGAGCCTTGCGGCGCAAACACTTGCGCTCGAACCCCGCAATTCCGTTGCCAATGCGCTCAAAGGGAAGTTCCATCTGGCTTTGCACGAAATCGCGGAGGCGAGGGAGTCTTTTGGCAAAGCCAGCGAGGTCATGCGGAAGAACCGTTTCCTGCCGAAAGGAGCGATGGATATGGACGAAGTGTTTTCCCTTTACCACTTTTTGCAAGGGCTCGAACTGCGTTCCCCCGCGCCCGTCCGCGAGGTCGTCGAGTTTTTGAAAAAACAGCAAATGACTTCCAGCGAACAACTTGTCGATTTGATGCGGTTCCCTTTGCCCGGTCGGGTCGCGTGCGTGGAGAACGGTTTTTCTTCGCAGGGGCGGGAGGAGACACCGGGGGAAGCGTTGTTGGATTTGCAGGCTGCTAACCCTGGTGCGCAGGCGGTTTATTCTTTGAAAGAAATTCCCGAAGGGGTCGCATTGACGGTAGAAAACGCCAAGGGGTTCAAAGACTTTACGGCTTTGGCGAAAATGCGGTTAAGGGAGTTAAACATCGACGGGGCGACGGGAGTGGACTTGGATTTGCTGGGGAGGTTGGGTTTGTTGCGTTTGGCGGTGACTAACAGCAAAGAGCCACTTTCGCCCACGGATGGAGGAGGGGGGTTTGCGGGGTTGGTGGAGGCGAAATTCAGAAACACCGTGCTTTCTGGAATCGGTTTTTTGGCGAAGGCGAACAGTTTGGAATGGCTGGATTTGAGCGAGACCAAAGTGGTGGATTTGTCGCCGCTTAATTCTTCCAAGCTCCGGTATTTAGATATTTCGGGGACCCGTCCGAGCACTTTGTTGTGTTTGAGCCGATTGCCCATCGAAGAGATCGTCCTCGACCCCCAGACGGCAGCAGACACGAATCGCGTCAATATTTTACGCTATCATAAAACGCTGCAATCCATCCGCGTGCCAGGAGAATTTGCCGGGCAGTCGCAATCGGAGTTTTGGCGCAAGCAGGGGCGAGGGGAATACGG
>DYNR01000510.1 GCA_020720945.1 Chthoniobacter flavus
TGCGCAAGAACAACTTTTGGCCCAAGGCCTCATCCCGTTGACCACTTTGCTCCAATCAAAAACCCAGCTCAACACCACACAAATCAACCTGATCTCTGCAAAAGGCCAACTCCAGCAATCCTTTACCGACGAAGACACCGCCCGCTCGTCCGCAAAACAATCCACTTTCCAAGCCAAATCGGACTACGAAAACGAAAGCGCAAACCTCGCAAAAGAAAAAATCCAACTGGAGGAATCTTCTTCGATCCGTAGCCCCTTTTCCGGGACCGGCGCCAACATCAATGTCGCCATCGGACAAACCGTCAGCAACGGAACATCGGTCGCCGACCTAGCAGACGACTCCGCCCCGATCCTCGCTACCTTGTTTTTTCCCGCTGGAGTCGCCAAAAAAATTTCCTCCTCCATGACGGCGCAAATCTCCCCGGAAACCGCCCCCGTCGAACGCTTCGGATTTCTCGTCGGCAAAGTCAACTCGGTCGCCGCCGTGCCCGCCACCAAGGGCAGCATGATGTCCGTCCTCGCGAACGAAGAGGTCGTCGGCGCAATCTCTTCGAAAGGTCCCGTCCTCCAAGTCTCGGCAACCCCGGAACTGGATTCTTCTTCGCGCAGCGGCTTCCTCTGGTCTTCTTCCAAAGGCCCCCCGTTTGCCGTAGCCTCCGGAACTTTGTGCAAAGCGCGGGTCATCGTGGACGAAGACCGCCCGATCGAACCGGTCATTCCTTTGCTCAAAAAACTCTTCGGGATCGTTGACTGAGCCTATGGATCCCGACCCGAACCCCCACCCTTTTCCCCAAGAAAAAAAACGGGTCCACACCCCGACGATCATCCAAATCGAGGCCGTGGAATGCGGTGCCGTTTGCCTGGCGATCATCCTCCGTTTTTTTGGAAAATCCATCCCGATCGAAGAAGCGCGGACGGCTTGTGACATTTCTCGCTCTGGCTCCAACGCAAAAAATCTGCTGGCTGCCGCACGCCAATTCGGGCTGGAAGCCCAAGGCTGGTGCCAAAACCCCGAAGAACTTTCGTCTTTGCCTTTGCCGATGGTCCTGTTTTGGAAAATGTCGCACTTCGTGGTTTTCGAGGGCTCTTGCAAAAAATGGTTCTAC
>DYNR01000025.1 GCA_020720945.1 Chthoniobacter flavus
GTGTAAGCCAACCACTATCAGCCATTGCAGGGAATTTTACTCGTTTAAGAAACGGTGTGATAAACTTTGAATCGAAAGTTCTACCTGAGTAACCGCTTGAAATACTTGTTTGGTGATTTCTAATATCTTGCTCAGGATTCAGTTTCTTGTAAACTGCACTTGTCAAAATAACTGTAATAACAGCCTTCGCTGACTCCGACCTTTCCAAAGTTTCAAAAAGATGCCCTGCTATCGTCGCATCTAAGCCTGATTTAATTTTATCATCAGACCCAACAAGCCCCATTGATTGGTTATATATTTCACTTAAAAACTCCGTCGGATCGATTTTATTCATTTATTTTCAAAAGTTGTTTTTTTATCTGTTCCCCCACCGCTTTGATCATTGGAACAGCAACCGAATTGCCTATTTGTTTGTAAAGCTCTGCTTTGTTATTTAGAAGTTTGAATTTGTCTGGAAATCCCATAATTCTGTAACACTCCTGGATAGTAAGTTTTCTAACTATTCCTTCGTGCCAAATCCAAAATCTGCCTGATGATTCTTGGGAGGGCAGTGCAGGATGGACTCCTTCTGTCGAATAAATTCTATTGGGTTGTTTATGAACTCGTGAAAGATGTTCTGTTCCCGGTCTCACACCGGCTTTTCTTATTGTCTTATTTCTGTAACCTGCGAAAACTAAACCCGAATCTTGTGTTTTCTGTTCTTCTAAAATGGTGTAAGATTCATTTAAATACTCAAATTCATTTTCTTTATCTAAGAAATCTTTAAGCGCAGGCTTTGATTTCTTTTTTATTTTTAAAAAATCAAATTTGTTTTCTTTGTGTCCGATGATGATTATGCGCTCTCTGTTCTGTGGCAAACCGAAATCAGATGCGTTTAAGACCTTTTTTGAAACAACATAACCTAATTCTTCAAGGTTATGAACAATTGTAGAAAGCGTTCGCATATTATCGTGATAAACTAAATGCTTAACATTTTCAAGAAAGACAACTTTCGGTTGTCGTTTTTCAATGAGTTCAAAAACATGGTAAATCAATGTTCCTCGCGTATCTTGAAAACCTTTCATCTTCCCTGAAATACTAAAAGGCTGGCAAGGAAAACCCGCACAAAGAATATCATGTTTTGGAACTATGTCCAAGTTCAGTTTTGTAATGTCGCCAAACGGAACTTCCCCAAAGTTGTATTCATAGGCACACTGTGCGTGATAATTAAACTCTGACGAAAAAACACATTTCCCGCCAAGTTCTTGCATTGGTATTCTAAATCCGCCTATTCCTGCGAAAAGGTCAATAAAAGTAAATTCATGGTTTGCTGGTGACGGAAAAGGAATATCCCACTTTATTGGAAGCAATGTTTGTAATTCAGACTCGGCTACAATACTTAATTCTTCATTGATGGTTTCAAAGTATTCTTTTGCCCGCTCTTCAAATGATTCTGAAAATCCATTGATGTTGTTATGAAGATAATGCGTAAAAAAAGCTAAATCTTCTGCATTCGTATTCAAGATTTCAACTTTTAGCTTGTTTCGGAGCTTTGAATATTCGATCATAAGCTAAAGTAAATTTCGCATTTGTATTATTTTAAATCCGCTCAGTTTTTATTTCCCATTCGTTCTTATTGAACCAAGGCGGGCTTTGTTTTTCCGTTGGCGAAAATTCTTCGATTGGATTGACTTCAAAAAAAGAGCGGCACTTTGCGCCCTTCTTTGTGTTTTGAGAGAAAGGTTCCTTTTGGCATTTCTGGTCATGGTTTGCGGATTCGTTCATGTAAAGAAACGCTTCGATAGCAAAGTGCTAATTTTGTTTCTATGAGCAATGTGCTATCAAAAATACCCTTCCCGCAAGGGAAAAAGTGAGATTCTTTTCCTTGCATTTGGAGGGGGGTGAGAAACGCTATTTTCGGCAAAGGATGGAATCTAGTGCTTCGGAAATTTTTTCGATCGGGTTTTTTGTTTTTGTTTCCCATCGCTCGGCGACAATCCCGTCTGGACGGACGAGGATTGCCCCATCGGCGCAAATGCCGTAAAGCTCTTGGAACTCGCTGGCGAGGAATTGTTTGCCTTCTTTGACGACCCGCACGAGCTTGGATTCTCCGCCCCATCGTTCCCCTTCCGTGCCAGTCAAAAGAACGAAGGACTTCCCGAAGTAATCCAAGAGGGAAGACTCCCGCCCATCGGGGTCTAAATTTTTAATCGGGAGATGCGGGGCGCGGCAACCGGGCGTGGCACAGGGGCGGTAACCTTCCGACCAAGAAGGGAGAGGAACCCCAGAGGGTCGGACAAAGGCACCCGCATCGTAGCAAACGCCGAGGTCTAGCGCGAGCGTGTTGCCACGGGTGTTGTTTTTCGCAATCAGCTCGCGGACCGTTTTCCAGTCGTTATCCATCGCCGCAACGACGATGGCAAACACTTCACCCGCATTTTGGTTTGTGGCGCGAAGGATGGAGGCGCTATGCGGGTTGCGCTCTTTCTGGTAGGTGTCCAAAAGCGAGTCACCCGCCGCCCCGTTCACGACCGCAGCGAGTTTCCACGCCAAATTGTGGGCGCACTGGAGACCGTTGTTCATTCCGAGACCTCCGACCGGAGAAAGGCGGGCAGCGGCATCGCCGACCAAAAACGCCCTCCCTTTACGAAATTCCGAAGCGAGTTTCGGGCTCATCACCCACGGGATGACGGCTTTGATTTCCACTTCGATTTCCGGGAAACCCGACGCGCCACGAATCAGGTCTTTCAAATCCGTCGTAGAAAAATCATTGATCGTTTGCCCTTGCTCCAAGAAGTGGTGCATGAGCCAGCGGTCGTGGCCGTTGATGGAAACAAAAGACTCGAACCCTTTTTCCCACAAGGAGTTGTAGAGAAGGGCGGGGCGGTTTTCCAGATGGGGGCCGTATTCGGCGCGGAACATGATGTTCAAAAAATGCCCCATGTCGCCTGGCCCCGTCGTCGGGATTTCTAAAATTTTCCGGATTTTGCTGCCCGCGCCGTCCGCGGCGATGAGCCAAGAAAAAACGCAACTGTCCCCATCGGCAAAGCGGAGTTCTCCGCCGTCGTTTTCCAAGTGCAAGCCGATGACTTCTTGCCCGAAGCGGATTTCTGCCAGCGGTTCGGAGCGGAGCGCGTCCAGCAAGATGCGCTCGGTTTCCGTTTGCGGGCAATGGAAAGGAACGACGGGGGTTTGCACGCAGTGGAGGTCAAACAGCGGGATGCGCCCGAGTTCCTCGCCAGCAAGAGTGTTTGACCAGATCGCCAAGTCGCGGTTTTCCAACGAAAAGCCGATGGCTTGAAAGGCGGGATACAGCCCGAGTTGGCGATAGATTTCTGCCGTCCGGCGGGAAATGCCCATCGCTTTCGGATGGTTGGAAACGCCGACATTTTTTTCGAAAAGCGTGCAGGGGACTCCGGAGCGTGCCAGCAACAAAGCGGCGAGAAGCCCCGTGGGTCCGCCTCCGACAATCGCGACGGTGGTGAGATGACTCATGGGAAGGTGTGTTGGGGATAAAGCGGGGTTAGTCGGCTTGGCGAAGGCAACCAGCAACGGGCGGGCGCAGTTCGCTTTCGCCTAAAATGATGCGCAAAGCCCCTTCCGGGTCGGCGAAATTCGGGAAAAGAAAATCGGGAGCGTGCGCTTCCAATGCCTCCGCAGAGTAATCGCCCGTGGCGACGGCAACGGTTTTTGCGCCGATCGCTTTGCCGCAAGCGATGTCGCGCGGGGTGTCGCCTACGACAAAAATCCTTTCGGGAGAAAAGGTTACGCCGTGGTGTTCCAACGCCCTTTCCCTGGCAAAAGGGCCGAGATGATTGCGGTCGTAGTGATCATCGGCGAAAGCACCGAACGGAAAATAATGCCAAACCCCGAAATGATCGAGCTTGATTTTTGCGCCTTTGCGGATGTTGCCCGTGAGGAGGGCGAGGCAACAATCCTCACGCTCACGAATCGCGTCCAACAAGGTGATGATGCCCGGCAGGATTTTTCCGCCCTTTTCTTTCAGGAAGCCGGGGAGAGCTTCGAGGTAAGCCTCGACGAACGCCGCCTCGTTTTCTTCCGAAACCGGATGGCCGTAAAACTCTAAAAGGTCACGGGCGATGCGCCGGTCGGTGGCACCGGCCATATTGATTTTCGAGAGGTCGGCTTCGCCGCCGAAGCGGGTGCGCATCGCATGGCGCAGGGCGGCTTCCCCGGCGCCGCCCCCCCAGATGATCGTCCCGTCGATGTCGAACAAAAAGAGGTTTTGCATAGCGGCAAACTCAATCCGCGGCGGTGTCTTCTTCTTCCTCTTCCTCGTCGTGGATGTCTTGTTTTTCCAGCGCGTCGAGTTCGGCCTGTTTGAGCGGGGCGAACTTGCGTTTTCTTTTTTGCGCGGGCAATGGGCTCATCATCATCGAAACAGCTTTCCCGACGAGTTTCGGCTCCATATCGACATGGCCCATGGAAGAAAGATCGGCTTTGACTTTTTGCATCAGCTCCACGCCGAGTTCCTTGTGGGCATTTTCGCGCCCGCGGAACTGCAAAATCAGTTTGAGCTTGTTCCCTTTGTCGAGAAACTCTTCGCCGCGACGGACTTTTGTCACATAGTCGTGCTGGTCGATGTTCACGCGGAACTTGAGTTCTTTCACCTTGTTTGCCGAGTTGTGCTTGGCAGCCTTTTCCTGTTTCGCTTGCTCGTAACGGAATTTTCCGTAGTCGAGGATGCGGCAAACGGGAGGGTTCGCCTGCGGGGCGATCTCGATGAGATCCATGCCCATACTCTTGGCTTTGCGCAAGGCATCTTCGATGCGCATGACGCCTAGTTGCTCGTGGGTGGTGCCGTCGATCACCCGGACTTCGCGGGCCCGGATGCGGTCATTTATGCGGATAAGTTGTGGCTTAATGGCTGTTATCTCCTTGATGTTGAATGCTCTGGGTCAGAAAAAACGGTTTTTTTCCCTGGGGGACATACGGTGTGAAAAGGGTGCAAAAATTTACTCATGCGATCCGGTCGCGGATTTCGGCGAGGAGCCGCTCCGTGAACTGCTCGGGACACAATGCGCCCAGCTCGCCGTGGCGGCGGCTGCGGACGGAAATCGTGTTGTCTGTTTGTTCTTTGGCACCAACAACCACCATGTAGGGAACTTTGCCCATTTGTGCAAGGCGAATTTTTGCCCCGATTTTTTCTGGGGATGCGTTGATGCTCGTGCGGATGCCCGCCGATTTGAAACGGGAAAAAATTTGGTCCGCGTATTCCGCAACTTTGTCGGAGATGGGGAGGACGCAAACTTGTTCGGGCGCGAGCCAAAGCGGGAAGTCGCCGGCGAAGTGTTCGATCAGGACACCCGTGAAGCGTTCGAGAGAACCGAACGGGGCGCGGTGGATCATCACCGGACGGCAACTCGAACCATCGGAAGCTTTGTAAGAAAGGTCGAATCGCTCGGGGAGATTGAAATCGACTTGGACGGTGCCAAGCTGCCAATCGCGCCCGAGGACATCGCGGACGACAAAATCAATTTTCGGACCGTAGAATGCGGCTTCCCCTTCCTCTTCCGAAAAATCCACACCGAGGTTTTTTGCGGCGGCGCGGCAGGCTTGCTCCGCGCGGTCCCAGCCAGAGGCATCGCCCACATACTTTTCCGAAGAAGGGTCGCGCAGGCCGATCCGCACCCGGTAATCCGTCATTTTGAAAGTTTGCAACACCTTGGCAACGAGGTTCAGACAACCACGGATTTCGCCGTCCATCTGGTCGGGCGTGCAGAAAATATGCGCGTCGTCCTGGGTGAAGCCGCGCACGCGGGTCATGCCGTTGAGTTCGCCGGATTGCTCCCAGCGATAGACCGTGCCAAACTCTGCCAGGCGGACGGGCAAATCGCGGTAAGAATGCGGGTGGGAATCGTAAAGCTTGATGTGCATCGGGCAGTTCATCGGCTTGAGCAAAAAGCCGTCGAGAGCACCGGAGGAAAGGCGGTTCGAGAGGTCCGAGCAAGAGCAACCTTCCGATGCAAGTGCTTGCATCGCATCGCGTTCGATGATGGGAGGGAACTGGGATTCCGCGTAGTAGGGGAAGTGCCCCGAGGTGCGGTAAAGCCCGAGTTTGCCGATGTGGGGAGTGAAAACCTGGTCGTATCCCTGCGCCCGGAGTTCCTCGCTGATAAAGTTTTGGAGCTCTTGGCGGACGATCGAACCGCGGGGTGTCCAGAGGATGAGCCCCTGCCCGACGGAATCGTCGATGAGGAACAAATCCAAGTCCTTGCCGAGTTTGCGGTGGTCGCGTTTTTTCGCTTCTTCCAAAAGCGCGAAGTGCTGTTCTAGCTCTTCGGCGGATGCAAAAGCCGTGCCGTAAATGCGCTGGAGTTGCGGATTGTTTTCGTCGCCTTTGTAGTAAGCGCTGGCGACATGGGTCAGGCGGAACGCGCCGATTTTTCCCGTATCGGAAACATGGGGCCCGGCGCACAAATCAACGAAGTCACCGTTGCGGTAAAGGGAGATGGTTTCGCCGTCGGGGATGCCGCCGAGAATGTCGAGTTTGAATTTGCTCGCGGCGGGGCGGTCGCCGAGGGCGGCGAGTCGGCCCGAAGAGCCGAGAGCCAAAGCTTCTTGGCGGGAAATCTCTTCGCGGACAAAGGGTTGCGATTCTTTGACGACGCGGCGCATCTCTTTTTCGATGCGGGAAAAATCTTCGGGGCTGATGCGGTGCGGGAGATCGACATCGTAGTAAAACCCGGCGGAGACGGGCGGACCGGCGGCAAACTGCGCCTCGGGCCAAATGCGCAGGATGGCCGTGGCGAGCACATGGGCGCAGGAGTGTCGGATCGTTTGGATTTCGGTCATTTCAGGTTGCATCATTTTTAGTGTCCCTTATCTTCCAGAAAATGCGGATTGCGTCCACAGGGATTTTCGGTTTTTTTGCGTGGTCATTCGTAGCGGAGGGCGGTGATCGGGTCGAGGGCAGCCGCTTTGAAAGCGGGGTAAATGCCCGAAAAAACCCCGGCGAGAAATGCGAACGCGACGCTGAGGGCAACCGATTGCATCGTCAAAACCGGCATGTTTTCGCCCGGCGCAACCCAGATTAAAACCTGCATGAGAAAGATGCCGGCGCAGACGCCTAACGCGCCGCCAATCAACGCGATAGCGACGCTTTCAATCAGGATTTGCACGAAGATGTCGGAGGCGCGGGCACCGATCGCGCGGCGGATTCCGATTTCCCGCACGCGTTGCGAAATGCTTGCAAGCATGATGTTTGTGATGCCGATGCCACCGACGAGCAGGCTGATTCCCGCGATCAGTCCACCGCTGATCCGCGTGGCTCTCATGCTGGATTCCATCTGAGAAAACATATCCTCGCGCGTGTCAAAATCGAAGTCGTCCACGCCCCGGTGCGTGACATCCAAAACGGCGCGCACCTGGTCGATGCTCTCGCGAAAAAAGTCTAGGTCGCCGACGCGGAACGCGAGTTGTTCCAGCGGAACTGTCTCTTGCGTGTGCTGCGAGTTTGCCCCCGATTTGAAGTCGTAAAACATCGTCGAAAACGGGGTCAGGACGGATTCGTTTTTTTGGCGGAAAGGATCCCACCGATTTTTGCCCGCACGGGCGGGGCGAGCGGATTTGACTCCCCTCTCCCTGCGCACTTTATCTTGCTCCCGTTCGTAGAGCGAAAACACACCGACGACCTCGTAAGGGATGCGCTGGAGCAACACGGTTTTTCCGAGAATGCTTTCCGGGGAAGCGCTGGGAAAAAGAGTTTCGGCGATCTGGTTGCCAATAACGACGACGCGGTTCGCGTTGGCAATGTCCAAGTCCGAGATGAAGCGTCCAGCAGCCAAAGAATGGGAGTTGATGAACGAGTAATCGGGGAATACGCCGTTCACATTGTAGCCTTTTTCTTCGCCGCCAGCGGTGACGGGCGTCCAATTGCGGAGTTCCGGAGAAATATGCGTGACGGAGGGGACGGATTCGCGGATCGCTTTGGCATCGGTCAGCGTGCGCCCCGGAGAAATCATCCAAAAATCGACTTCCTCGGTTTCCACCGCTTTCGGGCGAACCTGGACCCTCTCAAGCCCGCCGATTTGTTGGAGGATGGCTTTCGTGCCTTTTTCGATCCCGGCGGTCAGGCCCATCGTGGCGACCAAACTGCTGACGCCCAAGACGATGCCGAGCATCGAAAGGAAGCTGCGGAATTTGTGGGCGAAGATTTCCCGCAAGCTGATTTCTACTGCCAAAAAAAAGCTCATGCAGAGGGTCGTTTTTTTGCGCCAGGAGAAACCTGAATCCGTGAGATAAATGCAAAGAAGAACTGTAAGGTATTGGAGCGAAAAGGCTTGGAAAAAACCAAGGAATACCCTCTGGGTCTTTTGCGTGTTTTTCCCAAGTCTTTGCAGCCCAATTGATTGCAGATATTCACAGCAGTTATCTCACAGATTCAGGTGAAAGGTAATCCCGGCGGATGCGTCCGTCTTTGATTTCAATAACCCTATCGCAGACCGCAGCAATTTCCGGGTCGTGGGTAACAATCACAACCGTTTTGCCTGCCGCGTGCAACTCGCGAAACATCGCCAAAATCGCATCCCCCGTTTTGCTATCGAGGTTGCCCGTAGGCTCGTCGCCGAGGAGAATTTTGGGGTCGTTCGCCAATGCGCGCGCGATGGCGACGCGCTGGCATTGCCCGCCGCTCAACTGGCTCGGGCGGTTTGCCAGCCGTTCTTCGAGGCCGACCTTGCGGGCGAGCGCTTCCGCCCGCTCCCGCCGCTCCCGCGCACCCACTCCCGCGTAGGCCATCGGAAGCGCGATGTTATCCACGACATCAAAACGCGGCAAAAGGTTGAACGACTGGAAGACAAAACCGATTTCCCTGTTGCGGACGCGGGCGAGGCCGTTGCTGCTGGCACTCGATATGTCGTTGCCGCACACGATGATACTTCCTTCATCGGGGGTGTCCAAGCAACCGATCAGGTGCATCAAAGTCGATTTGCCGCTACCGCTCGGGCCGATGATGGCGACAAATTCTCCCTCGCCGATCTGGAGGTCGATGCCGTCGAGGGCGCGGATTTCTTGCCCGCCGATTTTATAAATTTTGGCGACCCCCTGCAAATCGAGCAGCGTCATTTCGTCACCCTTTGTTTCCCGTATCTTTCGGGTGGACGAGAAGGATTTCCTCCCCTTCCGCCAAGCCGTCAACAATTTCCGCGAACGAAAAATTCGAGATTCCGACGGTGACTTGGCGGGGCTCCGCCTTCCCGTTTTGCCGGACAAAAACGAAGGATTGCCCGTCGTCTTCGCGGAAAACTGCGGAGACGGGCACGCTGACCGCCTTTTGCGATTTGCCCAAAGAAAGCAGCAAATTCACGGACATACCGGGGCGCAAGCGCGGGTCGTTGTTCGCGATCATGGCTTGAACGGCAAAGCCCTTGATGTTGTTTTTCACGGAGGCGACGGGGGCGATGAACTCGACTTTTGCGGAAGTCGAATCCTCTTTCGGACCAGGCATGGCAATGGAAAGTTCGCTGCCTTCTTGGATTTTTCCGATGTCCATCTGGTTGACATGGGTCTGGATCATCAGGCGTTCCAAGTCCGCAAAATTCATCAGGATGATGCCCGAGTTCACGCTTGTCGCGCCGACGACAACTTGGCCTTCGTTCACATTGATGCTCAAAACCGTGCCGTCGGCAGGTGCCAGGATTCGGGTTTTGCTGAGCTTGTCTTCGACGGTCCGCATTTTCGCTTCCGCTTTAACCAAGCTGTTTTGCGAGATTTTGAGGTCGGCCTCCAAGTTTGCGAAGACTTCCTTGCTGATGAGTTTTTCGGCGAAAAGGGCTTTCGCGCGCTCGTAGTTTCCCCTGCGTTTTTCGACCTCCAACTTCGCGCCGTCAATCTCGGTCTGGGCACCGGATTTTTCGGTCAAAAGATCCGAGTCGTCGATCGTGACGAGTGGCGCACCTTTTGCAACTTGTTGCCCCGTATGAACATGGACAGTTTCAACTTTGCCGCTGATCTCGGATTTGATATCGACCGAAAAGACGGGGGCGATTTCTCCGGTGAGATGGAGGCGGTTTTCTATCGTCCGGCGTTTGGCTTTCCCCAAAAGCTCGGAGGGTATTTCCTTTTTTTGCTCGGAAGAACCGGAGGCGGCGACCCACAGTCCGTAGCCGCCACCCGAGAGCAACAGGGCGGCGACAGCGATCCCGAAGAAGAACGATTTTTTGGATCGGGGTTTAGGCATGGTCGTAAAAGAAGCCCATGGAAGCGGCGTAGCCCGTCAGGCAGTTGGTCGAGCGGATGGGGCCGATTTCCCCGTTGCAGAAAAATCCGGCAGAGGGATGGGAGCCGAGGACTCCTTGAATCATTTGGGTATCGTGGTTGCCGATCCCGAAGAATTTTTTTCCTCTCCCCGCGCAAGAAAAAATAAGGGAGCCGAGGATGGGGGGGATTTTTTTTGCCACGATTTGCATGGCTTCCGCCAAGTCGCCAGAAGCGGCGTGGCGGTCGCGGTATTGGTATTGGACGGTTTGGCCGACGCGGGGGATGCCGCCGATGACGACGGCACCAGAGGCGGGGTCTGCACCGATGATGTTGCGGACCAAAAAATCGCCCGCGTGAAATTCGTCCACATATTCGTTTGTCGCCAAGCCAGCAAAAAGGTTGCCCCTCGCGGTGGATTTTTCGGAATCGCTCAGGGTTTGGAATGCGTTTTCCAACGCCTGGTAAGCGGGCTGGGAGCCCAAAGCGTAAATCACATTGTCCTCGGCTCTGGTGACTGTCAGGGGTTCGCCGATGGGTTTGCAGCCTTGGCTGACGATGGAGTGCATCCGGAGGGTTCCGCCTTTGATGCCGACGACGGCGCCGCCCTCGATTTCCTTGCCGTTATGGAAGACGGCGGTTACCTGCTCGTTCGCCCCGTTGGCGAGGCCTCCCGTGCAAACGGCACGGGGCGAAGCTGCGTTCCAATTTTGCATCCAAACATCGGCGGGGATGGAGTAAGGGTCGAGGAGAGAAATCCACTTGTAGCTTTCCGAAGGGCTGGATTCCATCCCGTGCCCGTCGCCGCCCAGAACGAGGTTTGCCTGGATTTTTTTGACGAGAAATTCCGTCCCTGGAGAAGAGATCGCCAAGAGGCAAAAGCCTTGGCCCGACTCGGTTTCTTGGTTTCGGTCAATCCGCCCTTTTGTCGTGCAACCGACGACTTCTTTGATGTGGCCGTCCACGCGCAAAATGTCGCAAAAATCGTCCAAGTGTTTCAGGTAATCGGCGGTGACGAAAACCGTGGCGAGGTCAAATGCGGTCGGGCATTCTCCACGGATCGTTTTTGCGGCAGCTTCCACGATTTCCACCGAGAACGAGTGTTGGCAAGAATAGGAATACAGCGTCGATGCCATAGGAATAACTTCTTCTGCAAGAGAGAAACTGTCAATCTTGAATCGGGCGAAGCAACGGTTTTTTTGGAACCGGCGGAGGGGTCGTTTTTTTCAAAAGGATGCGGGGTGCCGCGGGCTGCGTTTCCTTTATTCGGCGGAGAGGGAGGAAGAAAGGGCGTGCTCTATTTTTTGCCAGAGGGTTTCCGGGGTTTCGATTCCTACCGAAAGGCGGATCAGATAGCGGGAAACCCCGCAGGATTCCGCCCAGTCCAACTCCGTGTAGTGCGCCAAGAGGGTGAAAGGGCAGGCGAGGGTGAAAAAGGAACCGAGGCTCGGGCCTTTGGCGAGGGGCAGGCAGTCGTAAATGCGGGGAGATGCCTCGGACGCATTTTTCGGAAGGAAGGTGACGACAGAACCCCACCCGCCTCCCGGTCGGCGGACGGATTCGTAAGCGTCGCAAAACTCCCATTTCGGGAACCAAACCCGCTCGACGGCAGGATGGGACCGCAGGCGCTCCGCGATGAAAAGCCCGTTTTCGTTGTGGGTTTTCATCCGCTCTTCAAAAGAGTCTGCCCGCTCGTCCAAAATCGCGGCATCTTCTTCGTAGAGAAGGGGTTCGTAAAGAGAGGAAAGAATCGCCCGGAACTCGTTTCGGAAGGGGGAGCGGGGGTTGCAAACCAAGGCACCGCCCATGACATCGCAAGAACCAGCGATGTATTTGGTGAGGCTTGTGACCACTAGGTCGGCGTAGGGGGAAAGGTCAACATTGAAGGGAGTTGCCACGACATCGTCGGCGACAAGCGGGATGCCGCGGGATTTGAGGAGGGGGGAGATTTCGCGCAAGTCAGCGGAGCCGAGGAGCGGGTTTCCGGGGATTTCGCAGAAACAAGCGGCGGGGGCGTTTTGTTTTATGAGCGCGAGCAGGTCGGCGGCGATGGTCGAAAGGTTTCCTAGCAGAACTGCGCCGGCACCGATTTTTTGCTGGAGCTTCAGCGTATCAACATAAGGGAAGCCGAGTTGCGCAGTCGGGGTGTGCGGCTTGCGGGCTTGCACCGCGCGCAAAGCCAAAAAATGGGCGGCCATCCCCGTGGGAACAAGGAAAACATCTTCCGCTTCGCAGCCGTAAAGTGCCGCCAGTTTTTTTTGCAACGAACGGTGCGCGGGAGAGGAAAACGAGTGCGCACTTTTTCCGGCAAGGGCGGCATCCGCCAGACGGGAAGAAACGATTCCACCGGTGTGCTGCCAAAAATCTTTCAGAGCGGAAAAAGCATTTTTTTCTACATCAACAAGGAAAACGCCTTTGTGGGGAAGGACTTGCGAGGGGAGACCTGTTTGCTTGCGGATGAAATCGGCGCAGAGGTGCGCGGTCTTTTCGGAAGGGAACGGCAGACGCGCCCTGCCTTCGGAAAAAGGGGAGGACGCGCAGAGGTGCTGGACGGACGGGTGGATGACGAAACGGGGATAGCCGCATTCCAGGCGCGACAAAACGGCGGGGTCTTTTTCTTCGTAGCCGATGACATCTTTCCAGCGGGGCAAAGCGACCGAAACCGCGTGCGGCGAGGGCGGCAAGCGTTTCCCCAAATCTCCCTCCCGCCAAGGAGGGTCGGTGAGCAATTCTCGGTAAATCATCGGTGAAAAAGGTCGGGTTGAAAGACGAGGTTTTGGGTCAAAACGAAAAGTTTTTTTCGGCGGCTTGGAGGATGTCGTTTTTCAGGTCGGCGCAGTTTTCCGTGCCTACCGAAAAGCGGACGATCCCGTCGCCGAGGCCGACGGCGAGACGGACGGCGCGAGGGACGGAAGCGTGGGTCATGGTGGCGGGATGGCAGACGAGGCTTTCGACTCCGCCTAAACTTTCCGCCAAGGTGAAAAGGCGCAAACTGCGGCAAAACTCGATGCAACGCTCCGCGGAAAAATCGAACTCCGCGGTGACGATGCCCGAACCGCCCCGCATTTGCTTGCGCGCCAAATCGTGTTGCGGGTGCGAGGGCAAGAACGGGTAACGGACGCTTTTGACCACCGGGAGGCTTTCGAGCCAAGCGGCGATTTCCAGGGCGTTCGAGCAATGTCTTTCCATCCGCAAAGGCAAAGTCCGCACCCCGCGCGTAATCAGCCAAGCATCGAAGGGAGAAGGGTTTAGCCCCAAAGCTTTTTGCGCGAAGAGGAGTTTTTCCCGCCAGGCAGGGTCGTTGGTCGAGACGGTTCCTCCGAGGCAATCGCTGTGCCCGTTCAAGTATTTTGTGGCGGAGGAAAGCGAGAGCGTCGCGCCGAGTTCGGCAGGGCGTTGGAGGAAAGGAGAAGCAAAAGTGTTGTCGGCGACGACCGCAGAACCCGCTTCCGCAGCGACGCGGCTAACCCCCCCGATGTCGATGAGTTTCAGCAAAGGGTTCGTCGGGCTTTCGATCCACACCAGCGCAGGACGCGCCTCGGTGATACGCGCCCAATTCGCCGGTTCGCTCAAATCGCAATACTCCACGCGAACCCCGAACTTTGAAAAAACCTTGTCGAACAAACGGTAGGTGCAACCGTAAACATTTTCTTCCGCCAAGACGAGGTCGCCCGTTTTGAGCGTAGAAACAACGGCGGTAATCGCCGCCATCCCGCTGGAAAAACAAACCGAAAAAGCCGTGCCTTCCAAGGATGCGACCGTTTCTTCGAGCAAGCGAAAATTCGGGTTGCCGGAACGCGTGTAATCAAAGCCATCCGCATTGCCGCTCGCAAAAGTAGAAGTCAGGTAAACGGGGGGCATCACGGCACCCGTCGAACCCGCAAAACCGCGCCCTTCATGGATGGCGCGGGTCGAAAAACCTCGGTTCAAATCGTGGCTCATTTTTTTCTTAGAATTAGATGCTGTAATTCGTATCGTTGCCTTGCCCGGATTTTAGCTCGGCAGAACGGGAACACAAGGTTTCTAGCGAGATCGGTTCAATCGAATGAAAAAGCGCACGGAGCATTTTGTGGACGGTTTCTTGGATGGCGGACTGGGAGTTTTCCGCGGGGGAGGAAGAGGGCGAAGAAGAGGGGAGAGGGGAAGCGGGCGAAGGAAAATTTTCCAACAAAACGAGGAGTTCCGAAAAAAGGATGTCTTTGGGGGGGCGCGCCAAACGGTAACCGCCCGAAACCCCACGCCGACTTTCTACAAATCCACCCGCCCGCAGGTCGTTGAGGATTTGTTCGAGAAAGCGTTTCGGTATTTTTTGCTCGTCGGCAATGGCTTGAATCGGCGTGATGCCCGTTTCAAACCGTTCCCCAAGAGTGATTAAAGCCTGCAAGGCATACTCGGTCCGTGAAGTGAGTTTCATACAATTTCAACCGAAGTTATAAAATCAATCGGGATTGTCAAGATTTGTTTT
>DYNR01000248.1 GCA_020720945.1 Chthoniobacter flavus
GAGGGAGCAGCAAGCTCCGGTTTCGTGCTTTCTTTTTGTGGGAGAACGGGTATTTTTTCGGGCTGTGTTTCGGTTTTTAAAAGTTCTGTTGGGAATTTGCGTTGTCTTGGTGGTGGGGTTCTTTGCCCTTCTCGTCGGGGCAAATTGGTATTTGCAATCGGCATCGGTGCAGAAGAAAATTTTGCAGGCGACGGAGACGACGCTGCATTTTCCAGTGACGATGGGAGGGGTGAGTTTCACGCCGTGGGGCGGGTTGGTTTTGCGGGATCTTGTCGCCAAGAATCCGCAAAATCCAAAAGAAAACCGTTTTGTTGCCGAGCGGTTGAATGTTGATTTTGCTTGGGGGCCATTGTTGCGGAAAAAGCTGATCATCACTTCCGTTTCTCTGACAAACCCGGTGGTGTTTGTTCCCCCCCGTTCTGAAGTCGTTTTGATGCCGCCTGCGGATAAGGTGGAAGTGTATGTGCCGGGGGAGGTTGTGGGCAAGCCGGTGGCGGGGGGACAGTCCGGTGGGGGTGTGCCAGAAGAGGGGGCGGCGCGGCCGTTTCGTTTCACGGTGGAGGTGCGGAAGTTTCAGGTAGCGGGGGGGAAGGTGGTGGTGCTGGATTCCGCCGGAAAGGGAAGCGTGGAGTTTCGGGGGGTGGATCTGGAGATGAAAATCAAGCACGATTTCAGTTTCAAGGGGATGTTGCGGGTGGCGGAGGCATCGGTCGGGGGTCGGTTGTTGATTACGGGGGTGGATGCCCCGTTCACGCGGAGAAACGGGTGGTTGCAAACGCGGGAGGCGAGGGCGGAATGGGCGGGGGGAAAGGTTTTTGGGGAGTGGGATTTCGAGGAAAAGACGGGGGATTTTTTTGGGAAAGTCCGGGTCGAGAATGTCGGGATCGAGGAAGTGTTTGCGGATGCTGGTTTTTCGGATAGCCGGGCGGCGGGAACTCTTGAAGGCGGCGGGGAATGGAAGGGGGGGCGGACGATCGAAGACTTGCAGGGCGCGGGGAGTTTTCGTTTGGTGGGGGCGAAGCTTACGCCGTTGGATACGATCCAGCAGGTGGGGAATCTTTTGCGGATCGAAGAGCTTCAAGTTTTGGAGTTGAAGGATGCTTCGGCGGACTGGAAAATTTCGGGGGGGACGCTGTCGCTGGAGGCGTTGCAGCTCAAGTCCGAAAACCTGTGGATTTGCGGGAGCGGGACGGTGGGGCTGCGGGACGGGAAGCTCGAATTGCCTTCGAAGCTATTGTTTAACAAGCGGTTGCAAAAGAAGCTAGGCGGGTTTGCCGCGCCGTATTTGACCGATTCCGAGCAAGAGGGATACAAGGAGTTCCCGTTTCGGGTTTACGGTTCCGTCCAGCGGCCGGAGACGGATATTTTGGAGCGTTTGGGTTTGGGGGTTTTCCAAAAAGGGATAGAGCAAACCATCAAGAACCTGTTCGGGGTTCCTGCCGGGAAGAAGAAGGAGCCTTGAGCCATGCGGGTCGTAGCAGGTCTTGCCGGGAGCGTCCCTTTGGTTGCCCCACCGTTTCCCGCCCGCCCAACGATGGATCGGGTGCGGGAGGCGATTTTTTCCAGTTTGGGGGATTTTGTTTTGGGGGCGCGGGTGCTGGATTTGTTTTCGGGGTCTGGCTCGTTTGGGCTGGAGGCGTTGAGCCGAGGGGCGGCATCTGCGGTTTTGGTGGAGAGTTGCAAGCCGTGTTTGGAGGCGATGCAAAAGAACATCGAGAAAACCAAGCTGGTGCCGAGGGTAGAAGGGGTTGATGTGTTTTCGTATTTGGGCAGGCCGGTGGGGGCGGGGGCGTTTGATTTGGTTTTTGCCGACCCGCCTTACAAGAAGCGGAAGGAAGACCCGGATTATGCCGGGCGGCTTTTGGGCGTTGAAGCGTTGGTTGCGGCGTTGGCGGAAGGCGGGGTTTTCATTTTAGAGACGCATGTTTCTTGGCGCTTGCCAGAGGCGGGTTTTTGGGAGAGCATACGGCAGAAGCGTTACGGGGAGACTTCGGTCTGGACACTCGTAAAAAACGGATAGCCAATGAAGGGATTGATCATCATTTACAACCTGCTGTTTCCGCTCGCCCTTTTGCTGATGTTGCCGGGGGTGGTGCGCCGCATGGTGAGGCGAGGGAATTACGCGCACAAGTTCGGCCAGAGGTTTGCGGTTTATTCCAAGAGGACGCGTGCGGTTTTGCGGCGGGAGCGGGGGCGGTGGGTGTGGGTTCATGCGGTTAGCGTCGGGGAGGTGCTGGTTGCGCTGAAGTTCATCAAGGCGTTGCAAAAAGAACGGGATGTTCCCGTGCTGTTGTCCACGACGACTTCGACGGGGTTTGCGCTGGCATCTTCGCAGAAGAGCCACCGGCTTGAAGTGATTTACCATCCGGTGGATTTCTTTTTGACGGCGCGGAAAGTGATCGGGTTGGTGCAGCCTGCGGCGTTGGTTTTGGTGGAGGCGGAGGTGTGGCCGAATTTGACGGTTTTGACGAGGAAGCTCGGGGCACCGGTTTTGTTGATCAACGCGAGGTTGTCAAAACGCTCGGAGAAGCGGTTTCGGGCGTTCCGTTTTTTGGTCGAGCCCTTGTTTCGCCAGCTCCGTGCTTTTTGTTTGCAGGGCGAAGAAGATGTCCCTCGGTATTTGTCGATCGGGGCGGCACCGGAGCAATTGCGGGTGACGGGGAGTATCAAGTTTGATCCGGAAGAGGGAGAGAGGGCGGATGCTTCTGGGTGCAGGGAGGTTTGCAAGCATTTGGGCTGGGGGGAGAGCGATCCGGTGTTGCTGGGGGCATCTACTCACGCGGGAGAAGAGGTTATTTTAGGCGAGATTTTTTTGAAGGTGCGGGAGGTGATTCCCTCGTTGCGGATGATTTTAGTTCCGCGTCATGTCGAGCGGGCGAGCAAGCTGTTTTCCGAATTGGGCGGGATGGGGTTCACCGTCCAGCAGCGTTCGCGGTTCCCGGTTCAACCTGCCGATGTTTTGTTGGTCGATACGACGGGGGAGTTGCGGCAGTGGATGGAGGTGGCATCGGTGGTTTTTGTTGGGAAAAGCCTTACAGCGAAAGGGGGGCAAAATCCAGCCGAGGCGATCGTGGCGCAGAAGCCCGTTGTTTTTGGCGAGCAGATGCAGAATTTTTCTGCGCTCGTGGATTTGATCATGGAAACGCAGGGGGCGGTTCAAGTTGCCGGTGCGGGAGAGTTGGAGGAAGTTTTGCTTCGTTTGTTGCAAAATCCGGGGGAGGCAGAGGCGATGGCGGAGAGGGCGTTGGGGGCATTGGCCCCGCATTGTGGGGCGACGAAGAAGACCGTTGATTTTTTGCTATCCCTGATTCAAGTTCCGAAGAAATGAAAGGTTTGGTTGTTTCTTTGCGTTTGTTTTTTTTGGCAGGTCGTTCGAGGGGTTGAGTCAACGGGGACAAGCTTTCAGGTGTTCTCTTTGCAGGGCGATAGGTTTGTTTTTTCGAAGGCAAACTTTTTCGGACTGGCGCAGATGCCGGAAATCGTTTTTTTGAGTAGGGTGGAAAGCGCGGGCAAAGTGCAAACACAGATTTTTTCCCCCGCTAGTTCTCTTGCGTTTTGAATTTCATAACTCATTAGAAATTCATCACTTGCGAAGTGGTGCAGCTGTAGGGATTCGAACCCCAAACCTTCTGATCCGTAGTCAGATGCTCTATCCAATTGAGCTACAACTGCCCGAAAACTATTCTTCGAGCATCCCGTATTTCGTTCTCGCCGTCAATCGAAATTTCGATTTTTTTCGCTCTCTATTTTAGCCCTGAATCAGTGAGATAACTGCTGTGAATCTCTGCAATCAATTGGGCTGCA
>DYNR01000511.1 GCA_020720945.1 Chthoniobacter flavus
GGGAGCAGGGATGCTCCCACCACTTTTTGCGGTGGGTCGTGGTGCCGCTTTTTTCCGTTCGACAGAGGAAAGATTGAGCGAGGATTATTGCAAAGGCGGTGAACCGGGATTGGCGGAGATTTTCCACCAAGTTGCGGAACTGACAGCGATCAGCCACGGGGCGATCCGTTTTCCTCCGTTTCGGACAGGCTCTATACAGAAAATCTTTTGGTTCGCTTTTTTGAATTGCGCTGTTATTGCAATCACTTGCAAATAAAAGCGCAGCTTACGCAAGGATTTGGGGTTAGGAAGTTAGTCGGGAGGGGAGAGTATTCAGGAGTCAGAATCTTCCCCACTTTTTCCTTTCCCTCCTTACCTGCATTCCTTTCCGCCTCCCGCTTTGAGTCGGCAAGTCTAGCCTTGAGCCGATTCTGGAGCTCCATTGTCTTGCGGATCTGTTCCGGCGTGCTCGTGGCAGCAAGACGAGCTATCCCCTATCCCGCACAGCCAACGCCTTTCTCGCCCGGATCTGGTCATCCGGCGGCATCTCCTCGATAGGCTGGCAGTAATAGTCACCACCCAGCCCCATAAAGCCCGGAACGGGTTTCCTTGGTTCTTCAGTATTCATCTTTTATCTCCTCTACCACAAGGTAATCCCCTTCTCCTACTGCGGCAACTGATGCTTGCGTTGCAAGTTCGTCCTTAATGCTTCTAGCGCTTTTTTCCTCCAGAGCGGCTCCCCAGTAGCCTGGTCGATCTGCGCCAAAAACCTCCCTTGCTCTTCCGTAGATTCCTCCACCCGCCTCCCGGAAATCCCGTTGCACTTTGTCACGATCTTCTTCGGCTTCTCTCTCATATCCTCCACCATACTCCCATCCTCCCCTTTGTTAACCAACGTTCCCCAACACCATCCCCACTTCTTTCACTACACGCAATTCTTCCCGCATTTTTATTTGCATTTCCTCCTCACTCCTCCGATCCTCTCCCCATGATTATCCTCATTTGCCTCTTCGTCCTGATTGTCATCTGTCCGCTCCTTATTGCTGGTAGCGGATCAACCACATACACCATTCCGCCCTCCTCTGCTCCCCCCGCCGCTCCCTCGGAACCAAAAAACCCAGA
>DYNR01000512.1 GCA_020720945.1 Chthoniobacter flavus
ATGACGGGCTGGAAGCCCGCCCTCCGTTGCAATAAAGGTGAAATTCGTTTGGGGAGAGATGGGCTTTGAACGGGTTTTGCCGGATGTAGTCGAGGGTGGCTTGCAAATGTTTTTCGTTGCGAATCATGCGGTCCCAATAGCCTTCTTGCCAAAACGGGCTTCCTTGTTTCGGGTTGAGTTTGTTTGCCGTAAAACTTTTCCATGCGTGGACGATGGCGGCTAGATTGTGGGAGGGAAAGGGAGCGAATAACACATGCACATGGTTGGGCATGACGACAAAAGATTCCAAGGTGTAGCGGGTTTCGTGGAAGTGGTGGAGTGCGTCGGCAACTACTTTGGATTGTTCTGGTTTTTTCAGTGGGCAAGAGCCTTCGCCCGCATCGAGCCATCGGTCGATTGCATGGGTGAATCGCTCGTGGTATTCGTTTTCGGTCTGGGGGTTCCAAGGTTGTGGGTGGTTTGCGAGCCAGACTTTTTTTTCGTCTTGGAGATTGCGGAGTTTGGCTTGGGGAAGGCTGTCTGCGAGATGCCAGCTTACGAAGTAAAGGACTCGCGTTTGTTCCCAGTGGGGGAGGCGGTGGTGCAGGGTGACTTCGGTGGTTGCATAGGAAGAAAAAAAGGCATGGGTGGGGGATGGAGCGGGGGCGGCGGGTTCGTGGGGCTTGGGGGGCAATGACGGGCTGGAAGCCCGCCCTCCGTTATTGGGGATTCCGATCATGGCAAAGCAGAAAGAACAAGCTTTGAAACAATATCCGTGATTGATTGTGCCAAGGGAGGTTTTTTCTTTTTCCACATTTTCCACCGCTCTTTTTTTTCGGTTCGCATAAGATCAATAAAAGCAATTTGCTGTTCTTTAGATTTTCCATGTAAGTTTTTAGCGAAATCAGCAAATTGTTCATCGGATTGCTTGCGCAGCTCTTCTTTAGCCGCCTCTTCAGGCGAGAGATTCGCTTGGCGTTCTTGCTCTCTTTTTTCTTCTTCTAGTTTTTGTGCTGCTTTTTGCCTTTCTTCTTCTTGGCGTGCGGCTTCTGCTTTTGCGAGTTCTTTTGCTTTGTGGATTTGGTCATCAATACTTTTTTTGATGCTATCAGATTCCGAGCA
>DYNR01000249.1 GCA_020720945.1 Chthoniobacter flavus
AGTTTGGAGAGGTTGAGAAGTTCCAGCAAGCGGGAGGGGAGGGCGAAGAATTGCAGATTGCAGAAGGCAGATTGGGGGATAAACCACAGAGGCACGGAGGCGCAGAGGAGGTAGAAGTGGGGGAACGGAGGGCGGGCTTCCTAGCCCGTCGCAGGAGGAAAAAGCCAAGAATTTGATGCTCAACGAGTAACGGATGCCCATCGCGCAACCCAATCTGCAATCTGCCTTCTGCAATCTGCATTTCTCCCCAATGACGGGCAAAGATGCCCGCCCTCCGTTCAAAATTTTTTGTTTGCAGGATGGAGAGATTTTGTTCTACGGTGAGGGTTTGTTATATGACAGCAACACAACCGAAAAAGTCTGGGAAAGAAAAAATCAAGGAGGAGATTGCCGGATATATGCGGGCGGGGTATCCCGTGCTGTATCTCTGCACGCCCGAAGAACAAAAGACGATGGAGATCGTCCGGGAAATCGCGCAAGAAACGGGAAGAAGTTTGTATGTGCATGATGCGTGCGAGGGGTTGCAGTGCGTGGGGGGGGAGGATCGGAGGCTTTCGATTCCCGGGGAGGCGAGCAAGCGGGTTGCGTTGCAGAGTGTTTTTACTTATGCGGTGGATAATTTGCCGAAGCGGGCGTTTGTGGTGCTCAAGGATCCGCATACGGCGTTTGAGTCGGATCGGACAGCGGGGCGGGCGTTCAAAAACTGCATTGCCAATGTGGATCACAAGGCGATTTGTTTTTTGATTGTTTCGTCGTCGTTGTTTGTTTGTCCGGAAGTGGAGAAAGAGACGGTGGTTTTTGAGATTCCGTTTCCGACGCGGGAAGAAATCCTGGAGATGGTCAAAGAGGTGGCGGAGGCTTGGTGCGATACTCCCCCTTCGGATGAGATGCTCGACCGCATTACCGAAGCTCTCAACGGGTTGACGGAAAACGAGATCCGCCATTTGGTTCATTACTGTGTCCAAGATGACAACGAGCTAAACGAGGACGATTTGCGGACGATCAACCGGCAGAAGAAACAGATTACGAGGGCGAGTGCCGCGCTGGAATTTATCGATACGGCGGTGGGGGCGAGCGATGTCGGGGGACTGGAAGAACTCAAGGCTTGGCTGGAGCGGAAGGGCAAAATTTTTGAGCAGATCGAGAAGGCGGAGGAGAGTGGGGTGGATTTGCCGAAAGGGGTGTTGCTGGCGGGGATGCCGGGTTGCGGGAAGTCGTTGGCGGCTAAGGCGATCGCGGCGGAGATGAAAATGCCGCTGCTGCGGCTGGATATGGGTGCGGTGATGGGGCCGTATGTGGGGCAGTCTGAGGAGAACTTGCGCAAGGCGATCCGGCTGGCGGAGGCGGTGGCTCCCTCGGTGCTCTGGATTGACGAGATCGAAAAAGCGTTGGCGGGCGCGAATGCCGGCGGCGGGGGAAGCGAAACGACGATTCGGATTTTGGGGAAGATTTTGACCTGGATGCAGGAAAAAACGGCACCCGTTTTTATCGTTGCGACGGCAAATAATGTGTCGTCTCTCCCGCCAGAATTTTTGCGAAAGGGGAGGTTTGACGAAAACTTTTTTGTGGATTTGCCTTCTGTAAAGGAAGCGGCAGAGATTTTTCGGATTCACTTGCAAAAACGGAAGCAGGGGGATGCTTTGACCGCTGGCGAAATCGAAGCGATTGCCAAAAAAAGCGATGGATTTTCTGGGGCGGATATTGAGGCGGTGGTCAAAGAGGTCGTCGAGGGGCATTTCATTGCGGGCGGGGAGAAGCCGATTTCGGCAAAAGATTTTGAGGAAGTGATGCGTGGGTTTCATTCGATTTCCAAGATGATGCCGAAAGAGATTGAAGCCATGCGGAAAACACTCAAAGAATATCATTTCAAATCAGCAACTAAATAATATGGATAAAGAAGCAGTATTTTCGACATTGGGCGAGTGTTTTGAGGATTACAAGCAGCACGCGGGGGGGGAGAGTTCGAGGGAATGGATGGTGGGGGCGTTGCGTCGGCAGGTCGATCCCGGGATGAGCGATGGGGATGCGGACGGCGTGGTGAATGGAATCCTGAAAGGGATCGAGGATTTTGGCACCATGCGCGAGAGCGTGCGGGGGCGCAAGACTCTGTCGGTCGATGGGGTATCGGCGGAGCAGGCGAAGGAAATCGAAGGGCAGATCGATGCGTATGCCGAGGTCGTGGTGGAGGATGCGGAATCGACACTGCAAGAGGTGCGTGCGCAGGGGATTCCGGTGGAGAGCGAAGGCTTATCGGCTGAAGCCAAGGAAAATCTGCGGAAGGTCGCGGCGCTTGGGGCGTATAAGGCGGGGAAGAACGGGGCGTTTGGGATCGAGGTGGATGCCCATACGGCAGGTGCGACGGGGAGTGCTTTTGCGGAGACGGCAGATACGACGGCAAAGTTGCTGTCGGGAAAGATTACGGGGGCGGAGGCAAAAACGCAGATTGCGGAGACGGGGTTGGCGTTGGTCGGAACGATAGCGCTAAACCGTGCGATTGATGGGATTGCCTTGGTTGCAAAGGTGAAGTTCCCGCCTTTGGCATTTGCTGTCAATGCGGCAGCGCAGTTTGCCAAGACCGTAGTAGTTCCGCAGTTGGCGGCACCTGTGATGAAGATGATCGGGAAGGCAGCAAAGGAAATTTGGAATTTGGGGAAGAAATTGTTGGGGAGGTGAGAAAAGGGGAGGAAGAAAAGAGGGGACCAGCAGATGGGTGCAGATGGGATGGGGGAGAGAACGGTGTCCCAAATGGGAGGAGGATGGTTCGATCCTCTGCAAATGAAGCCTACGCCCCAACGCCCCGAACTATCTTTCCTCTTCCTGCCGGGCATCCCGATGCGACGCGAGACGACCTAACGGGGGGGGTGCAATGTCGCTCCCCCGCAACGAATCCGCCACAAAAATCACCCTGCCTATTTTTTTCCGATTTTTGAAAGCTCTTGGGGAAACTCTGCCGATAAAAACCTCGAAAGAAGCTCGCCCTGCTTTTCCTGCAATTTGGCACTCGGGTTCACGGGGTTGCGCCCCGCGGGATTCGGGAAAGCCCCGACGATCAATGCCTGCTCTTTCAAACTGAGTTTTAACGGGCTACGACCATAAAACTTTTCGCTCGCCTCCCCGATCCCGTAAATGCCCGGCCCCATCTCCACCACATTCACATAAATCTCGAAAATGCGTTTTTTCTCCAAAAACAGCTCCATCCAAAAAGTGTAATACGCCTCGAGAGCCTTCCGCACCCACGACCTGCCTTGCCAAAGAAATACCGTCCTCGCACACTGCATGGTGATCGTGGACGCACCACGGATTCCCCCCCCTTCCTTCGCATCTTCCCAAGCGTTTTGCATCTCCGTCCAATCAAAGCCCCCGTGCTCAAAAAAACGCTGGTCTTCGGAAAGCCAAACCAAACGAAAAAAACTCTGCGGGATGCGGCGGGACTCCGTCCAACGAAGCCTCGGAAAGGCCACTTCATTCCCTTCGCCCTCCGCTTCAAACCACCTCTGCAACGCTGTCCCCGTCAAAGCAGGGTCCGCATATCGCAAGGAAAACGATTGCCACACCGGGACAAACAGCAAAAAGCAAACAACGAAAACCAAAACCCACAAAATACGAAAAAAAACTTTCCCTCGCCCTCGCAAATCTGCGCCCTTCCTCGCCGGAAGGCTCTGCGGCTTCGCTCCGGCTTTTGGTGGTTTTGCATTTTTGGAAGCGGGTTTTGACACGGCAGAAGAAATAAAACTCCAGAAAATTAAAACCTGAATCCGTGAGATAAATGCAAAGAAGCTCTGTAAGGCATTGGAGCGA
>DYNR01000513.1 GCA_020720945.1 Chthoniobacter flavus
TCGAGCATTTTGGCGATATCGTGGGATGTCATAGTCGGAGTAAGTTTGATTTTAAGTTATTGAATTATAGATATTTGCTTCAAAGGCAGCCCCTGTTTTGATTCGGGGCTAAAAAGCTGGATGCCAGTTAATAGAAAGGGGAGAACGCAAACAACAAGCCCTGAATGTAAGCCGTTACAAATCCGTGTATTCCGTTTGCTCGCTTTGAAATTGCGGGGCTCCGAAAATCTTTTTTTCCGTTTCTTCCCTTTCTGCGCCCCCTACATCGGCGGGAAAACGGGCGGTGGAACGCCGCCATTTTGCGAGCCATTCTTCCCCCAGCAATTCGTGCCGTTCGCGCACCGCACTTTGGGTCAACGCGAGGGTCGTCTCTTTTTTTTCTCCGGCGTTTCGCCCTCTTGCAACCCAAAACCCCGCCGCGATCATTGCCGCCCTTGCCGCTGTCGAGCAAGTGTAAGTGACCAACTCGGTTTCGCTCTCGCGACAAATCGCAAAAAGCCGCTGAAAGGTCGCGAGCAACCAGGCTCGTGGGTGGGTTTTCCCAGAAAACAAATCGTAGAAAATAATGTCTGGAGGCAACGGCGCATCGCCCATCGTCTCGACAAAATCTCCATCGATCCGCTCCCAAGAAATCTTCGGGATTCCTTCGGAAACCCACCGCCCGTCGCGCAAAAACTCCCCTGCGATTTCCTCCCGCAAATACGGGAACCGCTTTGCGTTTCCCATCGCTAAACGAAACGGGTCCAAGTCGTTTTCAAAACTGTAAATCACCAAATCCCTGCCGCAACGCCCCTCCGCCACAGCCTCTTGAAAACAGCGGATCGCCGCCATCGCATTCGCTGCCGCGCCGAGCCCAACATCCCAAACAACCAGCGGCGCAAGACCTTTTCTCCCCTCCCCTCCGCACAAACGCCCCGCCAAACAGGATTGCTCGACATACAGCGTTTCCGCTTCTTCTTCAGGTGGTGTCCGCGAGTGCATGATCTCCCCGGAATCCGTGTGGCGGATGCTGGCAAACCCTTCGCGCGCCGTATGGATTTCGTAGCACCCCAACCGCATAAAAGAACGCTCCCCCCCTTCCCAACAATCTTTGTTTCCG
>DYNR01000250.1:0-2367 GCA_020720945.1 Chthoniobacter flavus
TATTCGGAAGGAGCGGCAAGAGAATCGGGGAGCAAGATGCTCCCGCCACTTTCCAATGCCTTACAGAGCTTCTTTGCATTTATCTCACGGATTCAGGTTGAACCTTGGCAAGAGGTGGAGATGCGGGTAAAAACGGGGTTCATGGCAGATTTAGCAGTCAACCCCTCCACCGAAAAATGCCCGCAATGCGGAACGGAAATCGACGCTTCCCGGTTTTCGTTTTTTTCTCAAATCCACTGTCCGGAGTGCATGTCAAAAATCCGGGTCCGGACGAAAGTGGACCACTTTACATTGCTCGACAAACTGGGGCAAGGCGGGATGGGGGCGGTGTTTCGGGCGCGGGATGAATATTTGCAGAGGGAGGTGGCGTTGAAGGTGTTGCGCAAGGATATCAGCACCAGCGAGGAAGAGCAAAAGAAGCTTTCCGAGGAAGCCAGGAGGACGGCTTCGATCAACCATCCCCATGTGATCAAGGTTTTCAGTTTCGGTTCGGTGGGAGGGCAATTTTATTTGGCGATGGAGCTTGTGGAGAAGGGGTCGCTGGACGATTTGATCCAGTTGCGGACGAGGGTTGCGGAGATCCAGGGGTTGAGTGTCGCCATCCAGATTGCCGAGGGGTTGCAGGCCGCTCTCGATGCAGGGTTGATCCACCGAGATATCAAGCCGGGGAACATTTTGTTTGTTGATTCGGCGACGGTGAAACTCGTGGATTTTGGTCTTGCGCTGGTTATGGACGAAGTTGCGGCGCAGAAAGGAGAGATTTGGGGGACGCCGTATTATGTTGCGCCGGAGAAGTTGGATGGTGGGGACGAGGATTTTCGGAGCGACATTTACAGTTTGGGCGGGACGATTTTTCATGCGTTGGCGGGGCGTCCGCCTTACGAGGCGGAAACGGCATCGATGGTAGCGCTCAAGCAGTTGAAGAGCCGTCCGGTGAGTTTGCAGATGTATGCCCCGGACATATCGGACGAAACCAACTATGTCATCAACCGGATGATGGCGAAAGATCCTGCCGAGCGTTACCAGAGTTACGCGGAGCTGGTTGAACATTTGAGTTACGCCCGGCAGAAGCTGCTCGGAAAAATCCGGGTCAAGGCGGCGGGCGAGCCAAAAAAAATCAGAGAAGAATCCAAGGAGCAGAGGAGTGCGATCGGGATGATCATGGTGGGTGTGACGGCGTGTTTTTTATTGTTTGGGGTTTTCGCTTTGCTGAACCGGGCGAGGGTTGCCGAGATGTTTGGGTTTCGCACTTCCTCGGAAGAGGCGACGGCGGTGCAGGGGGTTCGCAGCGCGGTAGAAAAAGCGCGGGGATACGCCGTTGCGGGGAGCTTCGGCCATGCGGTTAGTGTTTTGGAACCGCTTGCAGGAAAGGAAGATGTGCCGCAACCTGAAAGGAGCTGGGCGGTTTTGCAACTCGGGTTGGTCTTTTTTTTGCAGGGGGAAGAGAAAGAGGGGAACGCGGTTTTTTCTCAGCTTCACGAGGAGGGCTTGTTCAGCGAAGAAGAGAAGCAGATCGGCTTGGCGAATTTTTTTGTCGAGATGGGGAGGTTGCTTTCGCAGGGGCGACCGCTGATGAACGAATCGCTGAAAGACTTTGACCAGGAAGGATATGGGGCGATGGCGTATTTGCTTTTTGGGGTGAACGACTGGGTTTACGGGGACCAGAGTTCTGCTGCGGAAAGTTTTGCGGAGTTTTTGAAAACGGTACCGGCCCGCCCGTATGCGTGGATTGCCGAATACTTTCCGTTGGCCAAGGATTTGCTGGAGGGAGAGCCCGTCATTTCCAGTTTGACGGAAGCGGGGGCACTTGCGCAAACTCCCGCGTCCGTTGAAAAAGTGATGGGGCAAATTGCGGAAGCAAAACAGAAGTTTTCCGCTTCGGGCGTGATGCAGAACCAACTGGACCAGATTGCGGCGAAGCTGAAGGCAGGAAAATTAAAAAAGGCGGACGCCGGGGCAACTGGGGAAGAAAGGAAAATTGAAAATTGAAAATTGAAAAAGTGGGGAGGGGGAGGAATTGCAGATTGCAGATTGCAGAAGGTAGATTGCAGATTGGGGGAAGAGGAAGAGAAAGGGAAGGGCTAGGCGCTGCGTGCGATTTTGAATGCTGAATGCTGCTTGAGAGTTTTTTTGCTTGCGTTTTTTTTTGAAAGTGTGAGGATGCATTTTCTCATCTGGGGACGCTTAGCTCAGCGGTAGAGCATCGCCTTCACACGGCGGGGGTCACAGGTTCGAAACCTGTAGCGTCCATTCTCCCAGATGTTTCGGGGACGGCGGCTGTTGCCATCGCCCCATTTTTCCAGAACCCGTTTGCTTCGATGCTGTTATGAAAAAAGATTGTTTCCGTTTGCGCGTTGGTTTCCTTTC
>DYNR01000250.1:2467-3780 GCA_020720945.1 Chthoniobacter flavus
GTTTTGGAGGCTTATTCCGCATTGCCTGCCAAGTATCAGGAGGGGGTTTTGAATGTTTCGGCGGACAACGGGGATCCTTCGCCGGACACATGGTATTTGCTTGTTCGCAATTCGGCCAGGAAGGGGGCGGTGCATTCCGTTTCCGTCCAAAAGGGGAGGGTTGTCCGCGATGAGCCTTCGTTGAATTTGAGGGCGGTTTTGGGGGCGCATGTGCCGATTGATTTTTCCAAGGTGCGGATAGACATCGGGGAAATTTGGGAAGCGGTCAACCGTTATGCAGAAAAGAAGGGGATGAAGGCAGGGAGCGTCTGCTATGTTTTGACGCAGAGTGGGGCGGCATCGGATCCTGTTTGGCAGGTTTGGGTGTATGATCCGAGGGGGTATTCGGTCGGGTTTCTCAAGATGCTTGCGACGACGGGCGGGGTCATCGAAAGCGATTGATTTTTGCGGGTGAGTTTCCGGTGGGGTGGAGAGATTTTTTTTGTTGCTTTTCGCCCGTTGCATCCGAGGAGAGTTTCTGGTAAGCGGTGGAGTCCATGGTTTATTATTTTGGCAGAATGGCGCATTCGATCATCTCCGAGTTTGGGGATTTTGCGTTGTTTGTAGGGAAGAGTTTTTCGGCGGTTTTTCAAACGAGACGGCTTCCTCGGCGGGTTGGGCGTGCTATTTACGAGCAAGGGGCGCTTTGCTTGCCCGTGATTTTGATTGTCGGAGTTTTTACCGGGTTGGTTTTGGGGTTGCAGGGGTATTATGTGCTCAACCGCTTTGGTTCGGAGAGTTTGTTGGGGGCGTTGATTTCTTTGAGCTTGATCCGGGAGATGGCGCCCGTGTTGGCGGCGTTGATGTTGGTGGGGCAGGCGGGATCGTCTTTGGCTGCGGAACTTGGCATCCAGCGAAACTCCGAGCAGATCGTGGCGCTAGAAACTATGGGGATCAACAGTTTCGGGTATTTGGTGACACCGCGCATGATTGCGTCTCTGTTTGTTTTTCCCATGCAAACGGCGTTGTTTGTCGTGATCGGGCTTTGGGGGGGGAGTCTTTCGGGGTCGTTGTTGCTCGGTGTGGATTCCGGCGTTTATTGGGCGTCGATTGATAGTGCGGTGGAGTCTGGGGATGTGCGCGAATGTTTTACGAAGGCGGCGGTTTTCGGGTTGCTCACGATAGGGATTTGCGCTTACCACGGGTTCAATGCGCACCGGTGCCGTGCGGCGACTGGGGCGCGCGCCGTCAGCGCATCGACCACGAGGGCGGTGGTTCATTCGAGCATCGTTGTTTTGGCGGCGGATTATGTTATCACCTCTTTCCTCGTCTAG